>CALFNI010000272.1 GCA_937902695.1 uncultured Rhodanobacteraceae bacterium | reverse complement strand
ACGCGATCATGATGCCCCACACCGTGCCGAACAGGCCGACGTACGGGCTGATCGAGCCGACGTTGGCGAGGAACTCGAGGCTTTGTTCGAGCCGATCGACCTCGCGCGTCGCGGCGACCCGCATCGCACGCTGCGCGCCTTCGAGCAGCGCGCGCGAATCGACGCCGCGCCGCTGGCGCAGGCGCGCGAACTCGCGGAATCCCGCCTCGAAGATCGCCGCGCTGCCGACGATGCGCTCGCCGGCGCTGGTCAGCTCCTTGAAGAGGCCGGCCAGGTCGGCGCCGGACCAGAAGCGCTCCTCGAACTCGTCGGCGCCCGCGTTGGCGCGATCGATCAGCGCCTTCTTGCGGAAGATGATGAACCACGATGCGATCGAGAATCCGATCAGGATGCCGAGCACGAGCTTGACCGGAATGCTCGCGCCGAGGATCAGGCCTAGGACATTGAGTTCGCTGTTCATGACTTCGCTATGACGTCGAGGAGATGTTCGGGGATCGGCCGCGGACGAAACGCGGCCGCATCGAGACAGGCGATGCGCACACGGGCTTCGACCAGCGCGCGCGCCTCGGGTTCGCGCTTCAACGTCTGCGCGACGATGAAGCTTGCGCTGCGCCGCTCGACCGGGACGACCGTCGCGGTCAGGAGATCGTCGAGCCGCGCGGGCGCGTTGAAGCGGATGTCCATCGCGTGCACGACGAAGACGACGCCCTCGCCGGCCTTGAGATCGTTCTGGCCGTAACCCGCCGCGCGCAGCCATTCGGTGCGTGCGCGCTCGAGAAAATGCAGGTAGCGCGCATGGTAGACGACGCCGCCGGCGTCGGTATCTTCCCAGTAGACGCGCACGGGCCACGCGAAGACCGGCGATCCCGTCGCGGGATGGCCGGATTCGTCTGCTGTGATTGGGGAGAGGGAGGGATCGCGACCCGGACGATGCGCCATCACGTGCCGTGCCTCGCGTCGGTGGCTCCGGTCGGGGCCTTCAAGTCTTCGGGCTCCCCGGACCGCCATTCGCAGGAACGGGCTCGTCGAAGAGGTCTTCGGTTGCTTGCCGCTTCGGCGGCGCAAGGCCGAAATGCCGCCATGCCTTCGACGTGACCATGCGTCCGCGCGCCGTCCGCATCAGGAAGCCCTGCTGGATCAGATAGGGTTCGAGCACGTCCTCGATCGTGCCGCGCTCCTCGGACAACGCCGCCGCGAGCGACTCGACGCCGACCGGACCGCCCTCGAAGTTCTCGATGATCATGCCGAGCAGGCGGCGGTCGATCGCATCGAAGCCTTCCTGGTCGACCTTCAGCATTTCGAGCGCGGCGTTCGCGACCTCGGCATTGATCGAGCCGCTGGCCTTGACCTCCGCGTAGTCGCGAACGCGGCGCAGGAGGCGATTGGCGATACGCGGCGTGCCGCGCGAGCGGCGCGCGATCTCGGCGGCGCCGTCGGCGTCGCAGGCGATGCCGAGGATCTTCGCCGAGCGGCGCACGATCGCCGTCAGCTCGAGCGCCGAATAGAACTCGAGCCGGTGCACGATGCCGAAGCGGTCGCGGAGCGGCGCGGTCAGGAGTCCGGCGCGCGTCGTCGCGCCGATCAGCGTGAACGGCGGCAGGTCGAGCTTGATCGAGCGCGCCGCCGGGCCCTCGCCGATCATGATGTCGATCTGGAAATCCTCGAGCGCCGGATACAGCACTTCCTCGACGATCGGCGACAGGCGATGGATCTCGTCGACGAACAGCACGTCGCGCGGCTGCAGGTTGGTCAGCAGCGCGGCGAGATCGCCCGGCCGCTCGAGCACCGGGCCCGAGGTCGAGCGGAGATTCACGCCGAGCTCGTTCGCGATCACGTGCGAGAGCGTCGTCTTGCCGAGGCCGGGCGGCCCGAAGATCAGCACGTGGTCGAGCGCCTCGCTGCGCCGGCGCGCGGCTTCGATCGAGATCGCGAGCTGCTCGCGCACGGTCGGCTGGCCGAGGTAATCGGCGAGCCGCTGCGGACGGATCGACGCCTCGACGATGTCGTCGTCGGGATTCGCGGCTGTGGCGATGAGGCGATCGGACATGGAGCCGGGATTCGGGATTCGGGATTCGGTAACAACGCCGTGATTATCGCCGCGGTTCGCGGGTGCAGGTAGCGGAGCGAAGTTTCAGTAGGCTTGCGTTCAGCTCGTCGCCGCGTTTTCCGAATCTCACATCCCGAATCCCGAATCCCGGCTTCTCAGATCTCGACCTGCGTGCCGAGCTCCACGAGCCGGTTGCCCGGAATCTGGAAGAACGCCGTCGCCGGCGTCGCATTGCGCTGCATGAAGACGAACAGCTTGTCGCGCCAGCGCACCATGCCCGGACGGTCGGTCGCGACGATGCTCTCGCGGCTGAGGAAGAACGTCGTGTCCATCAGGTCGACCGGGAGGCCGCAGGCCTGGATCGATTCGATCGTATCGGGCACGTCCGGATCCTCGGCGAAGCCGAAGCGCAGCGTCAGCTTGTAGAAATTGTCGTCGAGGTGCTCGATCGCGACGCGCTCGTCGTCCTCGGCCGTCGGCGTTTCGAGCACTTCGACCGTCAGCAGCACGTTGCGTTCGTGCAGCACCTTGTTGTGCTTGAGGTTGTGCAGCAGCGCGTGCGGGACCGCATCGAGGTTGGCGGTCAGGAACACCGCCGTGCCCGGCACGCGGAGCGGCGGATGCGCCGCGATCGAGCTGATGAACGGATCCAGCGCGAGGCCGCTCTGCCGGATCTCGCGCATGACGAGCTCGCGGCCGCGCCGCCACGTCGCCATCATCGTGAAAATCACGGCGCCGAGCACCAGCGGGAACCAGCCGCCGTGCTCGACCTTGTCCGCGTTCGCGGTGAGGAACGCCGCGTCGACGACGAGGAACATGCCGCCGACGACCGTGACGTGCGCCCTCGACCAGTGCCACATGCGCCGGAAGATGATCAT
This sequence comes from uncultured Rhodanobacteraceae bacterium, assembly GCA_937902695.1. GTDB lineage: Bacteria > Pseudomonadota > Gammaproteobacteria > Xanthomonadales > Rhodanobacteraceae > Dokdonella_A. The sequence continues at coordinate 7,753 of CALFNI010000272.1, read as the reverse complement.
GACGAGGATCGAATCGATCGTCATCGTGCCCACGACCGCGATGCCGTATGCGGCGCCGAGATTGTCCGACGAGCGGAACCCGATGACGACGGCGAGCGTCAGCACGAGCAGCATTCGGTTGATCCACGGGAGATAGATCTGCCCGCGCGTCTCCTTCGAGGTGTGCCGCACTTCCATGCGCGGCAGGTAGCCAAGCTGGATCGCTTCGCGCGTCACCGAGAACGCACCTGAAATGACCGCCTGCGAGGCGATGACCGCGGCGGCGGTGGCAAGCACGATCATCGGGATCAGCAGCGACGGCGGCACCATCATGAAAAGCGGATTCTCGGCCGCGGCGGGATTGGCGATGAGCAGCGCGCCCTGCCCGAAATAATTCAGCACGAGCGCGGGCAGCACGAGCCCGAACCAGGAGATGCGGATCGGCCTCTTGCCGAAATGGCCCATGTCCGCATAGAGCGCCTCGGCGCCGGTGATGCACAGCACGACCGTGCCGAGCGCGAAGAACGCGACCCAGTGCTCGTGCGCGAAGAACTCGAACGCGTAGTACGGCGAGATCGCGCGCAGCACGCCGGGATTCTGCGCGATGTGCCAGCCGCCGAGCACCGCGAGCACGACGAACCAGAGCGACATGACCGGCGCGAACACGGCGCCGACGCGGCCCGTGCCGCGGTTCTGGAACGCGAACAGGATCAGCACGATGACGGCCGCGAGCGGCACGACGAAATGATCGAGGTGCGGCGCGAGGACCTCGAGGCCCTCGACCGCGCCGAGCACCGAGATCGCCGGCGTGATGACGCCGTCGCCGAAGAAGAGCGACGCGCCGAAGAGGCCGAGCACGATGATCCACCAGCGTGCCCGCTGGCTCGAGCGCACGCTGCGCTGCGCGAGCGCGGTGAGCGCCATGATGCCGCCCTCGCCCTTGTTGTCGGCGCGCATGATGAAGCCCGCGTACTTAACCGACACGACGAGGATCAGCGACCAGAACATCAGCGAGAGGATGCCGAGCACGTTCTCTTCGGTCGGCGGCACCGCCTGCGCGCCGAACGTCTGCTTGATCGCATAGAGCGGGCTCGTGCCGATGTCGCCGTAGACGACGCCGATCGCGCCGAGCGTCAGCGCGGAAAAACGCGCGCGCGTTTCCTGGTCGGGCGGCTTCGGATGAACGTCGCTCATTGCGGTTTCCGGTTCAACGCAACGCCGCCTTCAGCGCCTTGCGGATGATGTCTTCGGCGCGGTCGCCCGATGCCGCCGCGTCGCGCACGAGGCGCGACACCTCGGCGGGCTTGTAGCCGAGCGCCTGCAGCGCGACGGTCGCCTCGGCGACCGGATCCTTCGGCACGCCGCCGCTCGCGGTGGCCGCGGGCCCGAGGTCGTTCACGCGATCGCGAAGCTCGACCAGCATGCGCTCGGCGGTCTTCTTGCCGATGCCTGGAATGCGCGTCAGCGCGGCGACGTCGCCCTGCTGGATCAGCCGCGCGAACTCGTCGGTGCTGACGCCCGACAGCACCGCGAGCGAGATCTTCGCGCCGATGCCGCTGACCTTCTGCAACGCGCGGAACAGCGTGCGCTCGCCTTCGCGCAGGAAGCCGTACAGCACGGCCGTGTCTTCCTTGACCGCGTAGTGCGTGAAGAGCGCGACCTCACGGCCCGTTTCCGGAAGATCGAAGAACGTCGACATCGGCGCCTCGAGCTCGTAGCCGACGCCGTTGACGTCGACGACCAGCGCGGGCGGCTGCTTCGCCAGGAGCGTGCCGCGCAGGCGCCCGATCATCGGCGCCGCCTCCACGCGAGTTGCGGCACGCCGAGGCGCGCAACGCTCGCGCGCACGTGCGCGTGCGTCAGCGCGATCGCGAGCGCATCGGCCGCATCGGCCTGCAGTTTCTCGCGCAGGTTCAGCAGCACGCCGACCATGTGCTGGACCTGCGTCTTGTCGCCGGCGCCCGTGCCGACCACCGATTGCTTGACTTCGCGCGCGGCATATTCGCTGATCGTGAGCCCGCGGCTCACCACCGCGCAGATCGCGGCGCCGCGCGCCTGGCCGAGCTTCAGCGCCGAATCGGGATTGCGCGACACGAAGACGCGCTCGACGGCGCACTCGTGCGGCGCGTAATCGCCGATGATCGCGCCGATCTCGTCGAAGATCTGCTTCAGCCGCGCGGCGAACGAATCGTTGTCGAGCAGATTCAGCGCCGTGTTGAACACGTGGCGCGAACGGCCCGCCTCGTCGACCTCGATGATGCCGATGCCGGTGCGCTGGCTGCCGGGATCGATGCCGAGGATGCGCACGGTCGCGACGCTCGCGCGCGATCCGTCCAGCGGAGTGAGCATGCGTACGGTCCTCGCGCCGGCGGCGCGAAGCGCCCGTTGCGAAGGAACCCGACCGTGAGATCGGCGACGTCGGACGAGAACAAAAGGCCCGTGTGCGTCGCATCCACGGTGCAATGATCGGCGAGGCCGCCGAGCCGCGTCTCGGCGACCGCGACGGTGCCGTCGTGCGGCGCGGTCAGCGCGCCGATCGTGACGCCGAGGCCGAACGGCATCCGGCCCGCGACGACGCCGACCGGCCGGCTGCCGTCCCAGCGCTCGACGCCCGCGACGAGCATGTCGTGATTCGCACCGAGGAGCCAGCGTCCGCCGGGCACATGCGCGAGAAGGCGTGCGACCGAGCTGCCCTTGAGCGGCGGCCCGAGACAGACGATATGGCCGCGCGGCAGATCGCGCACGCGGCGCGTCGCTTCGAGCGCGAGGATGCCGCCAAGACTGTGCCCGACGAGATGCACGCGCCCGGCAGCAGCAGCGCGCATGCGCGCGCGCAGGCGCTCGCACGTCGTCGCGGCGTCGCCGAACACGCTCGCATAGTCGAATACCTCGACCGTGTAGCCGGCCGAGCGGAGCCTTCGCGCGAGCGAGAACAACGTGAGCCCGCGCATCCAGACGCCGTGAAGGAGGATCACGTGCTCGGTCATGGGCCGATTGTACGCGCGTCGCGCCGTGCGCACGCCGTTTCGCGCGCGCGTGCGCGGACGAGCGGTGCCGGCTCTGGCCTGCATCGCCGTTTCAGCTCTTCTCCACCGGAACGGTGCGCACGTGCAGCTCGGCGAGCTGTGCGTCGCCCACCGTCGACGGCGCGGCGGTCATGAGATCCTGCGCGGTCGTCGTCTTCGGGAACGCGATGACGTCGCGGATCGACTCGGTGCCGGCCATCAGCGCCGCGATGCGGTCGATGCCGAACGCGATGCCGCCGTGCGGCGGCGCGCCGTGCTTGAGCGCATCGAGCAGGAAGCCGAACTTCGCCTGCGCTTCGTCGGCCCCGATGCCGAGCAGCTCGAACACCGCGCTCTGCATGTCGGAACGATGGATGCGGATCGAGCCGCCGCCGATCTCGTTGCCGTTGAGCACCATGTCGTAGCCGCGCGAAACCGCGATCGCGGCGTTCGCATTCAGGTCGGCGATGTCGTCGACCTTCGGCGCCGTGAACGGGTGATGCAGCGCGACGTAGCGCCTGGCGTCCGCGTCGTACTCGAACATCGGGAAATCGACGACCCAGAGCGGCGCCCACGTGTTCGCGACGAGGCCGCGGTCGCGCGCGACCTTGAGCCGCAGCGCGCCCATGAAATCGCAAACGGTCTTGTACGCCCCGGCGCCGAAGAAAATCATGTCGCCCGCTTCGGCGCGCGTCGCGTCAAGGATCGCGGCGAGCGTGGCGTCGTCGAGGAACTTCGCGATCGGCGAGCTGACGCCGTCCCGGCCTTTCGCGCGGTCTTCGACGCGCATCCACGCCAGGCCCTTGGCGCCGTATTTCGCGACGTAGGCGCCGAGATCGTCGATCTGCTTGCGCGAAAGCTCGGCGCCGCCGGGAACGCGAAGCGCCGCGACGCGGCCGCCGTCGCTGTTCGCGGCGTCGGCGAAGACCTTGAACTCGACGTTCCTGACGTGCCCGCCGATGTCGACGAGCTCCATCGCGATCCGAAGGTCAGGCTTGTCCGAGCCGTAGCGCCGCATCGCCTCCTCGTACGTCATGCGCGGGAACGCGTCGCCGAGATCGACGTCGACGACCTCCTTGAACACGGCGCGGATCATCGCCTCGACGGTGTCCTGCACGACGCGCTCGTCGACGAATGCGAACTCGATGTCGAGCTGCGTGAACTCCGGCTGCCGGTCGGCGCGCAGATCCTCGTCGCGGAAGCAGCGCGCGATCTGGTAGTAGCGGTCGAAGCCGGCGATCATCAGGAGCTGCTTGAAGAGCTGCGGCGATTGCGGCAGCGCGTAGAAATGCTCGGCGTGGACGCGCGAGGGCACGAGATAATCGCGCGCGCCTTCGGGTGTCGCCTTGGTCAGGATCGGCGTCTCGATGTCCTGGAAGCCGCGCGCGTCGAGATGGCGGCGCAGCGCCGCGACGAGCCGGATGCGCAGCCGCATCATGCGCTGCATCTCGGGACGCCGAAGATCCAGATAGCGGTATTTGAGCTTCAGATCCTCGTTGGTGTGCTCGTGCAGCGCGAACGGCAGGTCGCGCGCGGCATTCAAGACGTCGATCGAATCGGCGAGCACCTCGAACTGGCCCGTCCGCACCTTGTCGTTGGCGCTGACGCGGCGACGCACCGTGCCGGTGACGCGAAGGCAATACTCGTAGCCGACGTTGCTGGCGGTCGCGAACGCCTTTGCGTTGTCAGGATCGACGACGATCTGCGCGACGCCTTCGTGGTCGCGCAGGTCGACGAAGATGACGCCGCCGTGGTCGCGACGCGTATCGACCCACCCGCAGAGCGTGATCGATCGGCCGAGCAGGGTCTCGTCGACGAGACCGCAATAGTGGGTTCGCATGAAATCGGAGCTTTCGCGCCGGGCGGCGCCGGGAAGCGCGAAATGCTACGGAGGAAGTTGCTGCGCTGCAACGTCGGGCCGCGCCCCAAAGAAAACGCCCGCCGGACGGCGGGCGTTTTCCATCGCTTGGGTCTCTCGATCAGCGCCAGCGGCGCTCGACCGTGAATACGGCCTCGCAGCCGGCGTCGACCCAGACGCCCGCACGGTTCCAGCCCCAGGTGCGACCTTCGACGCACGGCGTCTTCGAGATCTGCCGCGCCACGTAGACGCGGCTGCCGCGGCCGGTATCGACCATGCACATGTTGTACTGGTAGTTGCCGCTCGCGCAGCGCACGTTGATCGCCGTGTCCCAACCCGGACCCGGCCGCCACGGACCGTCTGGTCCGGGACCCGGACCCGGACCCGAACCGGGACCCGGGCCGCCGGCCCAGCGGCGCTTCACGCGGAAGACGCCCTCGCAGCCGCCGTCGACCCAGATGCCGGCGCGGTTCCAGCCCCAGGTGCGGCCTTCGACGCAGCGCGTCTTGGAGATCTGCTGCACGAGACGCACGTGGCTGCCGCGGCCGGTATCGACCTGGCACATGTTGTACTGGTAGTTGCCGCTTGCGCAGCGCACGTCGATGTCGCGGTCCCAGCCGGGACCCGGCTGCCACTCGCCGCCGTACTGCGCGGTGGCCGCGGCGTCGACGAGCCCGGCGATCGGTGCTGCATTCTGCGCGGAAGCGAGGCCGCCGGCGGCGCAAAGCGCGGCTGCGGCGACGATGCTGACAGGTTTGATCATGAGGTCTCCCCGAATGGCTGCTGGTCGGATGAAGCCGCGCCAGTCTAGTCGACGTGCATGAACGGACAGCAAAGGCGGTGCCGGGTCAGGCGCTCGCGGCCCCGTCGGACTTCGGCTTCGCCACGGGCGTCTTGGCGTCCTTGCCCTCGACGGGCTTCGGGGCGGGGCTCTCCGCGGGCTTGGCCTCTTCGGTCTTCCGGGCGCCGCCCTCGCCGCTGGCGTCGGATTTCGGCGCCTCGTCCTTGCCGGCGAGATTGCGCTTGCGGTCGCCATCCTTCTTGAAATCGGTCTCGTACCAGCCGCTGCCCGCGAGCCGGAACGCCGGCGCGGTCAGGCGGCGCTTCACGCGCGGCTTGCCGCAGGCGGGGCAATCGGTCGGGTCGGCATCGGACAGCTTCTGCAGGCGCTCGAAGCGTTCGCCACACTCGCTGCATTCGAACTCGTAGATCGGCATAGCCAGTTCCTGCCCGCGGAGACGGTCCGGGGCGAAGACCCCAGAGGGTGCGGGTCTGGTCGAAAAATGCAAGTCCGGCCTCACGGCGCGACGCATCGCGAATCGTCGCGGCACACGTCCGAAACGCGGCGTCACGCTCGAACCAACCGTGCTTGCCCCAGCCCTCTCCCGCGATGCGGACGAGGGCTCCGATCGCTCAGTTTTTCGCGAACACTAGACGCCCGCCCGCGGCGTCGACAGCCACCGTATCGCCCGGCTGGAACTTCCCTTCGAGGATCTCCTTCGCCAGCGGATTCTCGAGCTGCTGCTGGATCGCGCGCTTGAGCGGCCGCGCGCCGTACACCGGATCGAATCCGACGTTGCCGAGCAGATCGAGCGCCTTCTCGGTCAGCGTCAGCTTCAACTGCCGCTCCGCGAGACGCCTGCCCAGATAATCGGTCTGGATGCGCGCGATCTTGCGGATCTGCGCCTTGTCGAGCGCACGGAACACGACGATTTCGTCGAGCCGGTTGATGAACTCGGGCCGGAAGTGCGCCTGCACGACGCCCATCACGGCGGCCTTCATCTTCGTGTAGTCCTCTTCGCTGTCGCTCGAATATTCCTGGATCAGCTGCGAGCCGAGGTTCGACGTCATCACGATGACCGTGTTGCGGAAGTCGACCGTGCGGCCCTGCCCGTCCGTCAGGCGCCCGTCGTCCAGCACCTGCAGCAGCACGTTGAACACGTCGTGATGCGCCTTCTCGACCTCGTCGAGCAGGATCACGCTGTACGGCCGCCGCCGCACGGCCTCGGTGAGGTAGCCGCCTTCCTCGTAGCCGACATACCCCGGCGGCGCGCCGATCAGGCGGCTCACGGAATGCTTCTCCATGAACTCGCTCATGTCGATGCGCACCATCGCGTCGGTCGAGTCGAACAGGAACTCGGCGAGCGCCTTGCAGAGCTCGGTCTTGCCGACGCCGGTCGGGCCGAGAAACAGGAACGAGCCGTTCGGACGATTCGGATCGGACAGGCCCGCGCGCGAGCGCCGGATCGCATCGGCGACCGCGTGCACCGCTTCGTCCTGGCCGACGACGCGCTTGTGCAGCTCGTCTTCCATGCGCAGCAGTTTCTCGCGCTCGCCTTCGAGCATCTTCGACACCGGAATGCCGGTCCAGCGCGAGACGACCTCGGCGATCTCCTCGGCGGTGACGCGATCCTGCAGCAGCGTGAAGCCCTTGTTCTCGGCTTCCTGCGCGACCTTGAGCTGCTTTTCGAGCTCGGGAATGCGGCCGTACTGGATCTCGCTCATCTTCGCGTAATCCTGCCGGCGCTGCGCCGCTTCGAGCTCGGTCTTGGCCGCCTCGATCTGCTCCTTGATCTTCGTCGCGCCCTGCAGCGTAGCCTTCTCGGATTTCCACACCTCGTCGAGATCGGAATATTCGCGCTCGAGAGAGCCGATCTCCTTTTCGAGATCGGCGAGCCGCTGCTTGGATTCCGGATCCTTCTCCTTCTTCAGCGCCTCGCGCTGGATCTTGAGCTGGATCAGCCGCCGCTCCTTGCGGTCGAGCTCCTCGGGCTTGGAATCGATCTCCATGCGGATGCGCGACGCGGCCTCGTCCATGAGATCGATCGCCTTGTCGGGCAGCTGGCGGTCCGCGATGTAGCGGTGCGACAACGTCGCCGCGGCGACGATCGCGGGATCGGTGATCTCGACG
>CALFNI010000271.1 GCA_937902695.1 uncultured Rhodanobacteraceae bacterium | reverse complement strand
CGCCTGATCGATCCGTCCTTCGGCCATCTGCGCGCGCAACAGGGTCAGCCAGTTGCTCGCGAACTCGACCGGATCCTGCGCCGACTGCAGGCTCTTGCGCGCCGCGTCGGCCTCCGCTGCCGCGGCGGCGGCCTGTCCGGAATCGAGCAGGTCGCGTGCGCCGATGGCCTGCACCCGTGCCAGCATCCCGCTGTCGTCTGCGCGCTTGGCATCGGCACGCAGGGTGGTCAGCAGCGCGCGCGCCTGCGCCAGCCTGCCGTTGGCGAACAGTTGCTGCACGCGGGCCAGTTGCGCGGTCGCGCGCCGCGACGGATCGGCCACCCTGGCGATCAGCTCCTGCAGGCGCGGATCGGCCGCGGCTGCGGCGGCCGGCTCCAGCAACGCCAGCCGCACCAGCACCTCGTTGGCGCGCGCGTTGAGCTCGGCATCATGGGCATGGAAGGCGGCGAAACGCGCGATCGCGCGCTCGAGGACCGGCGCCGCCTCGGCGTAACGATCGCGATTCATGTCGAGCGTGGCGAGATTGTAGTCGGACACCGCGAGGCCGAGTCCGTCGCCGGCCGCCTGCAGCATGATGCGCGCCTGCGCGAAGTCGCCGAGCGCGGCCTCGTAATCGCGGGTCAGCGCGTGCGCGGCCGCGCGGTTGTTCAACGTGGTGCCCAGCGCCCCGGCCGCATGCGCGCTGCCCAGCAGTTCGACCGCCTTGTCCAGCGAGCGCAGCGCCGCGGCGGGATCGTGGCGCTCGATCGCGATTGCGCCGAACGCGTTCCAGGCGCGGCCGCGAAGCAGCGCGTTGGCCGGCTCCGGCGGCACATCGAGCAGGGCCTCGAATGTCGCCTGCGCGGCGTCGAACTGGCCCGACTTGAATTCGATATGGCCTTGCTGATAGCGCACCTCGGGGTGCACGCGCAAGGTCGGCGGCGCGTCCCCGATCAGCGCGCGTGCCGTGTCGATGTCGTCGACCAGCAGCGCCGCCTCGATCTTCTGCAACAGCGTGTCGAGCGCGGGTGCGTCGCCCGGCGTCGCAACGCGCTGTCCAGCCACCAGTCCGAGCGACGTTGCCAGCGCATCGGTCGCGCCGCGTGCCGCGGCGAGCACGTCGTCTGCTTGCGCGGACGTCTCGATCGCCGGCTCGCGGCCGCGCCGCGTGGCCAGCGTGACGCGCCAGCGCGAACCGGTGCGCTCGGCTCGTGCTCCGATGACCAGCCGGGCCGACGCGGTTGCCGCGATGCGCTGCACCGCGGCGTCATCGAGCGTGGCACCGGTCTCGCCGCGCGCCAGCGCCACGACATTGTCGCTCTGGACGACGGCCTGTCCGGCACTGCGCAGACGCCCGGCGATCAGGTCCATGACGCCCAGACGCATCCATGCCGAAGTTTCGCCGTCGCCGCTCACGGCGACCGGCAGCACCAGCGCCATCGCCGGTGTCACACCCGTTTCGCGGTGGGCGCCGCGATCGAATGCGGCCCACGCGATGAATACGCCGAGCGCGAGCAGCGCCGTCGCGACCACCATTCGCGCGCGCGGATCGCGCCGCGGTCGCGATGGCGATGGCGATGGCGACCGTGCCGGATCGGCCTCGCCCGGGGCCGCGCGCATCGAGGATCCGGATGCGTTCGCGCCGGCCGCCGGCGCCGCGTCCGCGACACCGGACGCGGACGGCCCGATCGTCTCCGTAGGCGCCACCCACTGGTAACCGAAGCGCAGCAGGGTGCGGATCATCGTCTGTTCGCGACCGGTATCGTCGAGCGCACGCCGCGCGACGAGGATGGTCTGACCGAGAACGCCATCGCTGACGTCGATCTTGTCCCAGACCGCCGCGATCAGTTCGTCGCGGCCGACCGCGCGTTCGCGATGCTCGACCAGGTAGACGATGCAGTCGAACGCCTTGGCCGGCAGCGTCAGCTCCTCGCCGCCGCGATGCAGCGAACGCGTCGCCGGGGCAAGGCGGAAATCGCCGAAGCGATGGATGCGCGGGATCATGGGCGGGGATATGCCGGGCTTCGCGGGCTTCTGTCAATGTCAAGCGGGACGGTTCGGCGTTCCGCGCGCGCGAAACGCACGCGCGGACCCGCGCTGGAACGGTCGCGGCTTGCCCGTGCGCATGGGAACCCCGAAAATGGACGTCAAGCGGGCCCGCCGTCCGCATCTGGAGATCGTCTTGAGCGAACTGGTCCTGTGGTTGGACAGGCTGGGCATGTCCGACCTCGGCAAGGTCGGCGGCAAGAACGCCTCGCTCGGCGAGATGATCGGCAACCTCGCCCAGCTCGGCGTGTCGGTGCCCGGCGGCTTCGCGACCACCGCGCAGGCGTTCCAGGCGTATCTCGAAAAGAGCGGTCTCGCCGAACGCATCCAGGATCGACTCGCGGCGCTCGACGTCGAGGATACCGATGCGCTGACCGTCGCCGGCAGGGACATCCGCGGCTGGATCGTCGATACCGCGCTGCCGGAGGAACTGGATCGGGCGATCCGCGATGCGTACCTCGAGCTTTGCAAGGACGCAGGCTCCTCCGACATTGCGGTCGCGGTCAGATCGTCGGCGACCGCCGAAGACTTGCCCGACGCCTCGTTCGCCGGCCAGCAGGAAACCTTCCTCAACGTGGTCGGCATCGACGACGTGCTGCACAAGGTGAAGGAAGTCTTCGCCTCGCTGTACAACGATCGCGCGATCGCCTACCGCGTGCACCAGGGCTTCAAGCACGAGGACGTGTTCCTCTCCGCCGGCGTGCAGCTGATGGTGCGCTCGGACGTGGGCGCCTCGGGCGTGCTGTTCACGCTGGACACCGAATCCGGCTTCCGCGACGTGGTGTTCGTCACCGGTTCGTACGGCCTCGGCGAGATGGTCGTGCAGGGCGCGGTCAATCCGGACGAGTTCTACGTGTACAAGCCGACGCTCAAGGCCGGCAAGCCCGCGATCCTGCGCCGCCAGCTCGGCGCCAAGCAGCAGCGCATGGTGTATTCGTCGAAGGCCGGCGAGCGCGTGAAGATCGAGGACACGCCCCCGACCGATCGCGCGCGGTTCTGCATCAGCGACGAAGACATCCACGCGCTGGCCAGGCAGTCGCTCGTGATCGAGGATCATTACAAGCGCCCGATGGACATCGAATGGGCGAAGGACGGCGCGACCGGCAAGATCTACATCGTGCAGGCGCGGCCGGAGACCGTGAAATCGCGCGCGCGCCCGACGCAGATCGAACGCTTCCATCTGCGCGAGGATCCGTCGAAGCCGCGCGCCCGCGTGCTCGCCGAGGGCCGCTCGATCGGCCAGAAGATCGGCGCCGGCAAGGCGCGCGTGATCCGCTCGATCAAGGACATGAACCGCGTCGAGCCCGGCGACGTCCTGATCGCCGACATGACCGATCCCGACTGGGAACCGGTCATGAAGCGCGCCGCGGCGATCGTCACGAATCGCGGCGGCCGCACGTGCCACGCGGCGATCATCGCGCGCGAGCTCGGCGTGCCGGCCGTCGTCGGCACCGGCAATGCGCTCGATGTGGTGCCGGACGGCACCGACGTCACCGTCTCGTGCGCGGAGGGCGACACCGGTTTCATCTACGAGGGCCAGCTTGCGTTCGAGCGCGTCACCGCCGATCTCGGCTCGATGCCGCCGGCGCCGCTCAAGATCATGATGAACGTGGCCAATCCCGAGCGCGCGTTCGATTTCGCGATGCTGCCGAACGCCGGCGTCGGCCTCGCGCGCCTGGAGATGATCATCGCGAGCCACATCGCGGTGCATCCGAAGGCGCTGCTCGAATACGACAAGCAGGATGCCGAGACCAAGCGCCAGATCGACGAGCGCGCGGCGGGCTACAGCGATCCGGTGAGCTTCTACGTCGATCGCCTCGCCGAAGGCATCGCGACGATTACGGCCGCGTTCGCGCCGAACCCGGTGATCGTGCGCCTTTCCGACTTCAAGTCGAACGAATACGCGAACCTGATCGGCGGCGCGCGCTACGAGCCGCACGAAGAGAACCCGATGATCGGCTTCCGCGGCGCCAGCCGCTACGTCGATCCAAGCTTCGAGGAAGCATTCGGCCTCGAGTGCAAAGCGGTCAAGCGCGTGCGCGAAGCGATGGGACTTTCCAACGTGTGGGTGATGATCCCGTTCGTGCGCACGCTGGGCGAAGGCCGCAAGGTGATCGAGGTGCTGGCGAAGAACGGCCTCAAGCAGGGCGAGCACGATCTCAAGGTGATCATGATGTGCGAAGTGCCTTCGAATGCCCTGCTCGCGGATGAGTTCCTCGACATCTTCGACGGCTTCTCGATCGGCTCCAACGACCTCACCCAGCTCA
>CALFNI010000270.1 GCA_937902695.1 uncultured Rhodanobacteraceae bacterium | reverse complement strand
GTTGCCGGCCGAATCGAGCGAGGGCAATCCGCCGACGCCGGTGATCGAAAGCGCCGGCCGCCACGTGCGATTCAGCACGAGCTCGGCCAGATCGCTCGCCATCGGCTTCATGCCGTCGACCATCGGAAACTTCGCATAGACCGCATCGCCGAGGATCTCGGCCGTGCGCCTCGCCTGAGCGACGCGCTGCGCCGGAATCTCGACGTGGAGCTCCTGCGGCGTGATCGTGCCCGTCGTTTCGTCCTCGAGCCGCGACAGCACCTGGCGCAGGATGCGAAAGCTCGATGCGACGACGCCGGACGCATCGCCCGAGTGCACGCCCTCTTCGAGCACCTTGACGACGAGGTTGCCGCCGGTGAGTCCGCGCAGCGACGTCGTCAGCCAGAGCTGATCGTAATTGCCGCAGCCGGAATCGAGGCAGACGATCAGCGAGGGCTTGCCGATGCGCGCCGCGAGATGATCGACGTAGTACGGAAGATCGTAGCTGCCCGATTCCTCGCAGGCTTCGATCATGACGACGCAGCGTGCGTGCGCAATGCCCTGCGACTGCAGCGCCATGATCGCCGCGAGCGAGCCGAAGATCGCATAGCCGTCGTCCGCGCCGCCGCGGCCGTAGAGCTTGTCGCCTTCGAGCACCGGCTTCCACGGACCCAGGTGATCGGACCAGCCGGTCATCTCGGGCTGCTTGTCGAGATGGCCGTAGAGCAGCACGGTGTCCTCGCCCTTGCCCGGGATCTCGATGAAGATCAGCGGCGTGCGGCCCGGCAGGCGCACGACTTCGAGCGTCATGCCCGGAATCGGCTGCGCGCGCGCCCACGCCTCCATCAGCGCGACGGCGCGATCCATGTGGCCGTGCTCGGCCCACTGCGCGTCGAACATCGGCGACTTGTTCGGGATACGGATGTATTCGGTGAGCTGCGGGACGATCTCGCCGTCCCACAGGTCGCCGACGAAACCTTCGAGTGCTGTCGAATCCATGATCGGAACCGGGCTGGTCAATGGGAGAGTCTGACGAGTCTACCCCGGGCCCGCGTTTCGGGCCCCTGTACGAAGTTTCCTACACGCCCATCCTGCGTTTTCGGACCTCCCGCTCCGCGATGCGGCCCTGCCGGCGCCTTCGCGACCTGCGTAACCTGTGCACTGCGCCAGTGCGCCCTTCGCGTTCGTCTTTACTTTCCGAGGTTCGAGTCACCGAAATGAAGTTCATCACCCGCGTCGCTTTTCTGATCCAGCTGCTTTTCGCCGCCGCCGCGCTCGGCGCCGTGCAGGTCGACATCAACACGGCCGATGCGCGCACGCTCGCGCGCGAGCTCTCCGACGTCGGCCTCGTCAAGGCCGAGGCAATCGTCGCGTATCGCGAGGCGCACGGCCCGTTCGCCTCGTTCGACGATCTCGCCAACGTCAAGGGCATCGGCCCGCGCGTCATCGAAGAGAACAAGGAGCGCATCGTCTTCGGCAAGTCGCGGCCTGCCGGCGGCGGCACCGAGATCGGCTCGCCGGGCTCGCCCGCCGGCTGGTAAAGGCGCGGCGTCGCCGCCCGCTTCTGCTAGACTCCGCGCCCGCCGTCAGGCGGTGCAGATGATCATTCCCAGCTACCACATCGGCCCGTCGAGGATCGCGGGCGCCGGGAAGGGCTTGTTTCTCGACGAGCCCGTTGCGCGCGGCCGCATTCTCGTCGCGCCCGACGCGATCCCGCGCGTGCACACGATGGCCGAAATCGAGCGCATGCCGGGTGCCGCCGAGCTCCTGCCCGCCACCGTGCGCTGGTTCGAGAACGCGTTCACCGTGACGCCCGAGTGGCCCGACGAGTGCTACGTGAACCACGCGTTCGCGCCGACCGGGCTCTGGCATCTCGGCTTCATCTTCGCCGTCGACGATCTCGCCGCGGGAACCGAGCTCACCGTCGACTACCGGCACCTGCTCGCGCCGGGCCAGGAAGAGGAGTTCCGCGACGCGGTCAGCGGCGAGCGCATCGTCGGCTTCAGCTGGAAAGAAAGCCTCCACACGTCGAC
>CALFNI010000269.1 GCA_937902695.1 uncultured Rhodanobacteraceae bacterium | reverse complement strand
GACAAAAGAGGGCCCGCGAACGCGGGCCCGGTCGTCGAATCGCCGGCCCCGTCAGTGCGCGGCTGCCGCGTCGCCCTTGAGGCACGTGCTCATGAACGTCTTGCGCGCATCGCCCGCGAGCTTTTCCTTCTTCGCCTCGGCGTTGCAGGATTTCATCTTCTCCTGCTGCGTCTCCTTCGCCGACGGCGCCGCCGCGGTCGCGCCGCCCTTGAGGCAGCTGCTCATGAACGCCTTGCGTACGTCGCCGGTCTTGCCGGTCGCCTGCTTGTTGCAGTCGACCATCCGCTGCTGCTGCGCCGTCAGCGGTTTCGCGGGCGCGGCCTTGGCGTCCGTCGCCTTGGTGTCCTGTGCCGATGCGATGCCACAACCGAGTGCCAGCGCGAATGCCAGCGCGAGCGAGAGTTTCGCGTTCAGCTCCATGGTACGAATCCTCTTCAGAGTTGATCCGGTGCCACCCCGGCGCCCGGTGGCGCGCAGTCTACGCCCGCAGGCAGCGAGGCCAGCAATGGCCCGTCGGGCGGCTGTTGCCGCGCGTTCAGCGGATTAGTGAGGCGCACGTCACGAGTCGTGGCGGCCGCAAAGAAATCGGAAAAGAAAACGCCGGGACGGTGCCCGGCGTTCTCGACGTCAGCTGAAAACGATCGTCACGCGGCCGCGGCGTGCACCGCCGGCGACGACACGGCGCGCGGACCCTCGACGAGCGCGCGACGCACGCCGTCGACGAGCAGATCCACCTCGTCCGCGCCGACGTTGAAGTGCGGCGTGAAGCGGAGCGAGTTCGCGCCGCCGTGGATCACGCCGTAGCCGTGCTCGCGCATCCACTCTTCCGTGCTGCCCGCGCCGTAGCATTTGAACGCCGGCGCGAGCTCGCACGAGAACAGGAGGCCCGTGCCCTGCACCTTGGTGATGTAGCCCGGCAGCTCGGCCTTGAGCTTCTCGAGCTTGTCGAGGAACTCGCGGCCGCGCGCGCGGATGTTCTCGCGCACGTCGTCGGACAGCGATTCGAGCACCGCCGTCGCGACGTCGAGCGCGCGCGGATTCGCCGTCATCGTGTTGCCGTAGATGCCCTTCTTGTAGAGCTCGGCCGCGCGCGGCGTCACCGCGAGCACCGACAGCGGATACTGGCCCGCGTTGAGCGCCTTCGAGTAGGTTTCCAGGTCCGGCGCATCGAGCTTCTCGAAGCCGGGATAGTCGACGATCGACAGTACGCCGTGCGCGCGCAGGCCGGCCTGGATCGAATCGATCAGCAGGAGGCTGCCGTGCGCGCGCGTCAGCTCGCGTGCGGCCGCATAGAACTCGGGCGTCATCGAGCGGCCCGGATCGCCTTCGCCCATGACGGGCTCGATGAACATCGCCTCGATGAACCAGCCGTTCCTGTCGGCGTCGGCGAACACCTGGCGCAGATGCTCGACATCGTACGGCTCGACCGTCAGCAGGCTGTGCTCGTCGCGAAAGCTCGCCAGATGCTGCTGATAGGGCTTGCGCGACGAATCGGAATAGATCGCCGGACGCTCGGTGCGGCCGTGGAAGGCGCCCTTGATCGCGATGCGCTTGATCGTGCGGCCCGCGTGCCGCGCGCCGGTGTCGGTCATCAGCTTCGCGTTCACGTCGGCGATGCGCGCGGCGAGCGTGACGGCCTCGGAGCCCGAGTTGAGGCAGAAGAAACGCACGAACGGCGAGCCGCCGCGCGTCCTGCCGATCTCGCGCTTGAGGGCATGGCCGAAGCGGTACTGCGCGAGGTTCGGCGTCATGACGTTCGCCATCACCTGCGGACGCGCGATGGCGTCGAGCACGGCCTTCGGCGTATGGCCGAAGCCGATCATGCCGTAGCCGCCGGCGTCGTACACGACCGCGCCCTTCAGCGTGACGACCCATGGCCCGCGCGCCGCGAGCGCGACGTACGGATTGACGCCGTCCTCGGGATAGAAGTTGACGAAATCCGCCTGCACGGCGGCGACCTGCGCGGCCTCGTCCATGCGCAGGAGATCCGCCATCTCGTTGCGCAGCGCCATGTGCGCCGCGTGCGCGGCGTCGATGGCCTCGACCAGCTCGGGATGGCGCGCGGCCGCGCTCTCGATCTGCGCATCGGCGAGACCGGGCGTGCGGAGCGCGCCGCCGAAGTCGCGCATGTCCTTCAGTTTCGTCGTCAGGGCGTTCATCGCCGTCTCCTGGCAAAAACACGAAACCCCGTTCGTCCAGCGATCGGGGCAAAGCGTTTTTAGCTATTGATTTGGAATGGAAAATTGCTGAAGCGTAGCCTAGCACACGGGTCTGTCCACCGGTACCCCGCGAGGCGATCGATGGGGCCAATCGGGCGCATGACAGGCGTCACCAGCAACGCTTGACGCGTGATTCTGGGCCCCGCGCCGGGCGCCCCCTAGAGTGGCGCCCAACATCGGATCGGGAGTGGCACCATGGCAAACAGCGGTTCGGCCCCTTCGGCGCGTCTCATCGCAGTGCGCAAGCGCTATGGCGCCGTGACGGCCCTCGACGGCGTCGACCTGGACGTCCGTCCCGGCGAACTGCTCGCATTGCTCGGGCCGAACGGCGCCGGCAAGAGCACGGCCGTCGCCCTGATGCTCGGGCTTGCCGAACCGGACGCCGGCGAGGTGCAGCTCTTCGGCGAGTCGCCGCATGCGCTCGACGCGCGCCGCCGCGTCGGCGTCATGCTGCAGAGCGCCGGCATGCCGGACACGCTGAAGATCCGCGAGCTCCTCGCGCAGACGCGTGCCTACTACCCGCATCCGCTCGATGCCGATGCGTGCGCGAGGACGGCCGGCATCGCCGACCTCGTCGGGCGCCGCTACGGCAAGCTCTCGGAAGGCCAGAAGCGCCGCGTGCAGTTCGCGCTTGCGATCGCCGGGCGTCCGCGTCTCCTCTTCCTCGACGAGCCGAGCGTCGGCCTCGACATGGAATCGCGCCAGGCGCTCTGGTCGACCGTGCGCGCGCTCGTCGCCGACGGCTGCTCGGTACTGCTGACGACGCACTATCTCGAAGAAGCCGAGGCGCTCGCCGATCGCGTTGCCGTGCTGGCGCGCGGGCGCATCGTCGCGGAAGGCAGCGTGCGGCAGATCCGCGCGCGCGTCGCGCAGCGGCGCATCCGCTGCGTGTCGGCGCTCGCGCCCGAGACGATCGGCGCGTGGCCGGGCGTGCGCAGCATCTGCCGCGACGGCGAGCGCATCGAGATCGTGACCGACGCGGCCGAGTCGGTCGTGCGGCAACTGCTTGGCGAAGACAGCGCGCTCACCGAGCTCGAAGTCCAGCGCGCCGGCCTCGCCGAAGCGTTCATGGAGATTACCCAGAGCGAGATCGCCCAGGAGGCCGCGTGATGAATGCGATCGTCCAGACGCTGCCGCGCGTGTCGCTGCCGCGCATCTATGCGCTCGAGAGCAAGCACGAGTTCCTGCGCCTCTTGCGCGCGCCGTCGTTCGCCGTGCCGACGCTGCTGTTTCCGGCGATGTTCTACTGCCTCTTCGCGGTGCTGTTCGTGAAGAACGCAGCCGGCGACTACCACGCGAACATCTATCTCCTCGCGACGTACGGCGTCTTCGGCGTGATGGCGCCCGGACTCTTCGGCTTCGGCGTTTCGGTCGCGCTCGATCGCGAACGCGGCTGGCTCACGCTGAAGCGCGCGCAGCCGATGCCGCCCGGTGCGTATCTCGCCTCGAAGCTCGCGATGGCGATGCTGTTCGCCGCGACGATCTTCACGATCCTCGCGGTGCTCGCGATCACGGTCGCCGGCGTGACGCTGCCGCTCGCGGCGTGGCCGAAGCTCTTCCTCGTCGAGATTTTCGGCGTGCTGCCGTTCTGCGCGATCGGCCTCTGCGTCGGGACGCTGGTCAGCGGACAGGCAGCGCCGGCCGTGATCAACCTGATCTATCTTCCGATGTCGTTCCTCGCGGGCCTCTGGATGCCGCTGAGGATCCTGCCGCCCGTCGTGCGCGAGGTCGCGCCGCTATGGCCCGCGTATCACCTCGGCCAGCTCGCGCTCGCCGCGGTCGGACAACCGTCGGAAGGCGCGATGCTGGCCCATGTGGCGGCGCTCGCGGCCGTGACGATCGTCTTCCTCGCCGTTGCACGGCGGCGGCTGGCGCGCGCATGATCGCGGCGGAGGGCGGCACGATGCGCGTCATCTACACGCGGCTTCTGATCACCGGCGCGCTGCTGGCGGCGCTCGCGGCGATCGGCACGATCGGGCCTGCCGAGACGCCGACGGCGATCCACGCCGCGGCGCATCCGTGAGACCTTCGTGATTCCATTTCGAACCGATCGCTTCATGACGACGCAGGCCGGCATCGGCGCGGAGCCGTGCGGACCGGCGTGGCTCAAGGCGTGGCGCCGCCGCATCCTGCCGCCGCAGCTCGACGATCTCGGCTGGGCGCCGGTGTGGTCGCTGCTGTATCTCGGCTTCCGGTTCATGACGTTGGACGAGCCCGCGGGCGGCTGGCTGCGCCCGTACCCCAACCAGCGCCACCTGTGGGTCAACTT
>CALFNI010000268.1 GCA_937902695.1 uncultured Rhodanobacteraceae bacterium | reverse complement strand
AAGGCACTGGGTCCCCGCTTTCGCGGGGACGACTATGGGGGGCGGCCAATGACCGTCCTCGCCCGCGAAGACGCCACCGAAGCCCGCCGCTGGGAGCTTCCCGACGTCGGCGCCAGCTCGAAGGCGCCGCCACCGAACCTGCGCACGCTGCGCCAGCTCGAAGACGTCGAGCAGCGCGCCCGCGAAGACGGCTACGCAGCCGGTCTCGCCGAAGGCCGCGCCGCCGCGCGCACCGAAGTCGCGGCGCAAGTCACTCGCATCCAGTCGATCGTCGCCGCGCTCGCGGCGCCGTTCGCGAACCTCGACGCCGCCGTCGAGAGCGAGCTCGTGCTGCTCGCGACGACGGCGGCGACGCGCATCGTGCGCCACGAGCTCAGCGTAGCGCCCGAGCGGATCCTCACTGCCGTGCGCGATGCGCTCACCGCGCTGCCGGCCTATGCGCGCAACGTCAAGCTGCTGCTCGCGCCCGACGACGCCGCGCTCGTGCGCGAGCATCTCGCGCCCGGCACGAGCGGTCACGCCTGGGACATCGTCGAGGACGCGAGCCTGACGCGCGGCGGCTGCCGCGTGATGGCCGACACCTCGCAGGTCGACGCGACGCTCGAAACGCGCCTCGCGACGATCATCGACGCGATGCTCGGCGGCGAAACGCCCATGGACGCCAGATGAGCGACGCCGCCGAGTTCGTCCGCGCACGCGGCCGGCGCTGGACGCAGAGTCTGGCGACACGCCGCCGCGCGCTCGCCAACGAGCGCGAGCTCGTCGCAGAAGGCCGTCTTCGCCGCGTCGTCGGCCTGACGCTCGAAGCGGTCGGCTGCGAAGCGCCGCTCGGCGGACGCTGCCTCGTCACCGGCTCGGACGGCACGCGCCTCGAGACCGAAGTGGTCGGCTTCTCGGGCGACAAGCTCTATCTGATGCCGGCGGGCGAGCTGCACGGCCTGCCGCCGAACGCGCGCGTGAAACCGCTCGAAACGGTTTCGGACGTGCCGGTCGGCGATGCGCTGCTCGGCCGCGTGATCGACGCGACCGGCACACCGCTCGATGGCCTCGGCCCGCTTTATTGCGATGCGCGCACGAAGCTCGCCGGCAAGCCGATCAACCCGATGCTGCGCGCGCCGATCGAGGAGCCGCTCGACGTCGGCGTGCGCGCGATCAACGCGCTGCTGACGGTCGGCCGCGGCCAGCGCATGGGCCTTTTCGCCGGGTCGGGCGTCGGCAAATCGACGCTGCTCGGCATGATGACGAAATACACCGACGCCGACGTCATCGTCGTCGGCCTGATCGGCGAGCGCGGTCGCGAGGTCAAGGAGTTCGTGCAGCAGATCCTCGGACCCGACGGCATGCGTCGCGCGGCGGTCATCGCGGCGCCGGCCGATGCGCCGCCGCTGCTGCGCCTTCGCGGCGCGCTGCTCGCGACGGCGGTTGCCGAATACTTTCGCGACCGCGGCCTCAAAGTGCTGCTGCTGATGGATTCGCTGACGCGATTCGCACAGGCGCAGCGCGAGATCGCGCTGGCGATCGGCGAGCCGCCGGCGACGAAAGGCTATCCGCCCTCCGTCTTCGCCAAGCTGCCCGCGCTCGTCGAGCGCGCCGGCAACGGCGCCGAGGGCGCAGGATCGATCACGGCGTTCTACACGGTGCTGACCGAAGGTGACGATCATCGTCACGATCCGATCGCCGACGCCGCGCGCGGCATCCTCGACGGCCACATCGTGCTGTCGCGCGACCTCGCCGAAGGCGGCCATTACCCGGCCATCGACGTCGACGCGTCGATCAGCCGCGTGATGCCGCAGGTGGTCGCGCCGGCCCAATTGGCCGCTGCGCGGCGGTTCCGGCAGATCTATTCGACCTACCAGCAGCAGCGGGATCTCATCAGCGTCGGTGCCTACCAGCGCGGCAGCGATCCGCGCGTCGACGAGGCCATTCAGGCATGGCCGCGCTTGGCCGCATTTTTGCAGCAGGACGTGCGTACGCCGAACGGCTATGCCGCGTCGGCGACGGAGCTCGCGCAGCTCCTGCACGCGATCGGCGCTGCCTGAAAGCCGGAGCCTCCTGATGACCCGCCTGGAAAAGTTCTCCCGCGTCGCCGAAATCGCCGAGAAGCGCGCCGAAGCCGCGACCGTCAAGCTCGCCGAGCGCGTGCGCGGCGTCACGTCCGGGGAGGCGCAGCTCACCGAGCTGCACCGGTTCCGCAATGAATACGCGAGCGTTCCCGACGGCGGCGACGCCTCGCTGCAGATCGCCGAGCTGATCAATCGCCACCGGTTCCTCGGCCGCGTCGACGAGGCGATCGCGTTCCAGCGCGCCGAAATCGATCGCCAGCAGCGGCTCCTCGTGCAGGAGCAGGTCGCCTGCGGGCGCGTGCGCGCGAAGGCGAGGGCGCTCGACAACGCGGTGCGCCGCATCGGCGACGACGAGGCGCGCAAGCAGGATCGTTTCGAACAGAGCCAGCTCGACGAGCGCGCGCAACGCGTCGCATCGCGCTGGGACGCCGCCGCCAACGACGCGAACGAGGACTGATGACTTCCGCGATCACGCGCACGCACGCCGGCGCGGCACACGCACACGGGTTTGCGAAAGCGCTGAAGGGCGATGCGCCGGCCGAAGGGTTCGAGGCGCTGTTCGCCGCGGTCGCGGTGGCGGTCACGCATCCGCTGCCCGCGCTGTCGCCGGTGGCCGCGGACGCCGCAGCCAAAAGGTCCGACGAAGGCAAGGCCGGCGAGGGCACGCGCGAGGACCGGACGGCGTCGGCGCAGGTCGCGCTTCTCGTCGCGTCGATGCCGCCGGTCGCGCCCGAGGCGAAGGGTGCCGCTCCGCGCAGCGCGCCCGCGGCCAGCTCGCCGATCGTCGCGGCCGCGCCGGGGACCGTCGCGCCGCGCGTTGCGGCGCTTGAAAACAGCGGCACGGCTTCAACGCCCGCGCATGCGCCGCCGCCGGCGCCCGCATCGCAAACATTCGTGCCAAATGCAGCATTTGCGATTCTTGAACCGGTTGCGCATGCGCTAATAGCGCACAAAGGTCGCGTCGCCGAAAACCCGGCTCCGCCGCCGGCCGATCCGCCGCACGTCACGCGCGCTCCGATGCTGTCGGAGCTGGCGGCATCGTCCGCGAGGCAGGCGTCGGAACCGATCGGCGCACCTGTTCCGAATCACGCCGAGCCCGACAACGTGTCCCCAGCGCCGCCATCGTCACCGTCGCAGACATCCGCCGAGCACGGCCGCTCGAACCTGTCGCCGCGCGCGCTCGTGCAGGCGGCGATGGTCGAGGTCGTCCGTTCGCCCGGCCGCGGCCGCCCGTCGCCGCCCGATGCCGCGAACGCAGACGCGCAGGACGCAGCGCCCGTACAGACCGCCGCGCCGGACGCGCAACCTGCCGGGGCGGCGAGCTCCGAGAGGCCCGGCGCCGCATCGGTCCCGAGCGTCGGCGCGCCGGCGCAACAGCCGCCGCTCGTCGAGCAGGCCATGCCCGCCGACGGCGCCGAGACGATCGCGCAACCGGTCATCGAGCCGTCCGCGGCGGCGAGGCCGGCACCGGCTTCGCGCGCCGCGGCGGATATCGCGCGCCAGCGCGAGTTCGTGCGTGCCTCGGCGGAGATGCTGATGCCAGCCGACGCGAACGGCGCCGAGACGACCCCGCCCCCTTTCGACGCATTGATCGCGTTGCGCAAGGCCGACGGCACGCTGGACGGCCGCGCGCCGTCCACGCCCGGCATCGCACCCGATTCGCCGTCCGCGCCGTCAGGCGCGTGGCTGGCGAATATCCCCGCATCGTCGGCGCCGGCGTCGGCGCCGAGCGCCGCTTCGACCGTGGCGATGCCGCGGATCTTCGACCAGGCTGCATGGGGCGCCGCGCTCGCGCAGCAGGTTACTGCGTCGGCGATCGCGGCTACACGCGAGACCACCGTCCGCATCAAGCCCGATGGCCTCGGCCCGATCGAAGTGCGCGTGCGCGTCGGCGCCGAGCACGTCGACGTGCGCTTCGCGATCGAGCATCCCGTCACCGTGAACATGGTGCGCGAGGCGCTTCCCGACCTGCAGCGGATGCTGGCACAGAGCGGGCTCAATCTCGGCGATGCGCAGGTCGCGCAGCAGAATGCCGGGAGTCGCGGGCAGGCGGCACGCGGTGATGCTTCCAGGTCGGAGGCGGGCGACGACGAACCTGCGTCGGTGGTCCGAGCCGCCGCCGAGGCACGGCCGCGTGCACGCAGCGGGTTGCTCGACGACTTCGTCTGATCACGCGCGACGTCGTGCCCGGCACGCGGGCATCGGCTGATCCGTACGCGACGTCATGCCCGCGAAGGCGGGCATCCACCGGCTTTTTCTTGTCTTCGCACGGAAATGCATTCCCCCTTGCGCGGGAATGACGGCGCCTCGTGTTGACGCGCGGGTTTTCCGTCGCACGCTTCGAACGGCATTCGAGCGACCCGTCAAAAAATCGCCGAGCCTCCGGCGGATCCACCGCAACCGACTGATACGAGACGCATTTATCCCGTCTCCTGGCATGGCACGCCTATTGCTCCACGCGTCCGCATTCGAAATCCTGACGGAGCAGAACATGGCAGAGGCGAAGACGAAGGAACCGCAGGCCGGCGGCTCCGGAAAGGGCATGAAGATCCTGATCGGCGTGATGGCGCTGCTGCTGATGGTCGCCATCGGCGCGGTCAGCTACCTGCTCGGTCATCGCAGCGCACCGGCCGCGACGGCCGAGGCCGCGAGCGGCGAGCACGCGTCCGGGCACGCCGACGGCAGGTCGGAATCCTCGTCCGATCCGAAAGGCGGCCACGACGCGCTGTATCTCGCGCTCGATCCGCCGTTCGTCGTCAACTTCCAGAGCGATACGGCCGCGCGCTTCCTGCAGGTCGGCGTGCAGCTGATGGCGCACGACCAGAAAGCGCTCGATGCCGCCAAGGCATCCGAGCCCGCCGTGCGCAACGCGCTGGTGATGCTGTTTTCGAGCCAGGACGCGAAGACGCTGGTCTCGCGCGACGGCAAGGAGAAGCTCCGCAGCGACGCGCTCGACGAAATCAGGAAGATCGTCGCGGAGCGTACCCAGGGCGCGACGCTCGACGCGGTCTACTTCACCTCGTTCGTCATGCAGTGAGTGCCATGGGCGAAGAGATCCTTTCCCGCGACGAGCTCGACGCGCTGATGGACGGCGTGAAGTCGGGCGACATCGCAACCGAGGCCGGCGCGATGGCGCCGGGCGAGGTCCGCGCGCACGATTTCGCGCGTCGCGACCGCTCGCTGCAGGGCCGCCTGCCGGGTCTCGACCAGATCCTCGAGCGCGCGGCGCGTCAGCTTCGCGACAACTACTACCGCATGCTGCGCCGCCGTCCCGAGATCGCGAGCGACACGGTGCGCGTCGAGACGTTCGAGGAATGCCTCAATGCGATCCCACCGACCGCCAGCGTGCACGTCGTGCGCGCCAAGCCGCTGCGAGGCAACGGCTTCGTCGCGATCGATTCGGCGCTCGTCTCGACGTTCGTCGATTTCTTCTTCGGCGGTGCCGGCGGTGCGCGCCGTCCGGGCGGATCGCGCGAGCTGACCCAGGGCGAGCAGCGCGTCGTGCAGATCGCGCTACGCGAAGCGCTGTCGGCGTTCACCGCCGCCTGGGCGCCGGTCACGCAGCTCGAGCTCGAGATCGCCGGACACGCGGCAAACCTCCAGTACGCGACGCTGCACGCGTCGCGCGATCTCGTCTGCACCTCGCGCCTCACGATCACGTTCGACGGCAACGAAGGCGAGCTCCGCTTCGTGCTGCCGTACGCAACCGTCGAACCGGTGCGCCATCTGCTGGATGGCAGCCCGAAGGCCGAGCGCGCCGAGGGCGACGAACGCTTTACCGCGAGCCTTCGCGACGACGTGCTCGATGCCGAGATCGAGCTCAGCTCGAACCTCGTCGAGACGCGCATCCGCATCGGCGATTTCCTGAAGCTTCGTCCGGGCGACGTGATCCCGGTCGACCTTCCGGAGCTCATCACGCTCGGCGCCGACGAGATTCCGCTGTTCCACGCGCGCGTCGGCACGGCCGGCGGCAACAACGCGCTGCGGCTCGTCGAGCCGGTGCGTCCGAAAGGCTTCGGCGCCCGCGACGCGGGCAACGAAGCCGAGAGCGCGCATCCGAAATCCAGGGTTTCGAACACCAGACATTGATCGAGGAAACACCGATGAACGACACAGCAGCCGTAGCAGAAACCCCCGATGTCGCGAAGGTCCGTTTCGACGACCTGCGCGGCGATCCGGCCGCGAAGGGCGGCGAGGTCAACCTCGACGTGATCCTCGACGTGCCGGTCACGCTCGCGATGGAAGTGGGCCGGACGCGCATTTCGATCCGCAACCTGATGGCGCAGAACCAGGGCTCGGTGGTCCAGCCCGACCGCGCCGCCGGCGCTGCGCTCCCCGTCTTCGTCAACGGCACGCTGGTCGAGCACGCGCTCGGCGTCGTCGTCGACGACAAGTTCGGGATCC
>CALFNI010000267.1 GCA_937902695.1 uncultured Rhodanobacteraceae bacterium | reverse complement strand
CAGCCGACGCCGTTCCGGGGCGACATTCTTCAGGATGCTGAGGAACAACGGGATATTGCCGAGCGGATCCATGATCAGGAACAGCAGGACGCCGGCCGACAGCGTGCTCATCGAGTTTTCCATGCTTGTTCTTCTTCCCGCCGTCTCGCCCGCGCTCATTCTGCCGCTTTGACACTCCGCTTCAAGAGCAAACCTCTTGAGCCTTCCCGTTCAAGGGGAGGGTTGGTTTGGGATGGTGTTGGTTTACGCTTCCCGCATGACCGACAACGCCGCCATCACGATCCGCGCCGCCAGGTCTTCGGACCACGCCTTCATCCTCGGCCTCGCCGAGCGCTTCGTCGCGTTCGAGCTCCCGCCGTGGCGCGGCCACGACGAAACCGCCGCCGGCGTCTACCGCGACATCGAGCGCCACCTCCACGGCCGCCCCGAAACCTCACATTTCTTCGTCGCGGAGAG
Source organism: uncultured Rhodanobacteraceae bacterium (assembly GCA_937902695.1). GTDB lineage: Bacteria > Pseudomonadota > Gammaproteobacteria > Xanthomonadales > Rhodanobacteraceae > Dokdonella_A. Next base: position 6,024 of record CALFNI010000267.1, on the reverse strand, counting down.
CGAAGCCGGCACGCCGGCCGGTTTCCTGCACCTGCAGTCGACCGTCGACTTCTTCACCGGCGCGCCGAACTGCCACATCTCCGACGTCGCGGTCGCGCCCGGCCTCGACGGCCGCGGCATCGGCAGCCGTCTCCTCGCGTTCGCCGATACCTTCGCGAAACGCCGAGGCTGCCGCTTCGTCACGCTCTCGGTGTTCCCGGCCAACACGCGCGCCCGTGCCCTCTACGAACGGCACGGCTACGGCGTCGAGCTCGTGCGCATGGCCAAAGCGGTGGAATGAACGGATTTTCCAACGGTAAAGTTTTTGGTCTATGCTGCGCGGCGCCTGCGGCCGGGAAGCCGGTTTCGCCCGCCGCGCCGCTTCGATGCGGCGCCGAAGAGGCCGGATGCCTGGCCCGGGTTGCTCGTCAACCTCGGAGGTCCGCATGCTTTCGGAAGTACGAACTTCCGGCGACATCCATAGCACCCGCGTCCTGTCCCTGGACTCCACCGGGCGCATCCTCGACTGGATGAGCTGGCAGGACGCGGTCTGCCTGTATGTACGCGGTGCGGTGGCCTGGACGCTCGGCGATCCGTGCCTGACGATCCACGGCGGCATGAGCCGCATCACCGGCGAGCAGTCGACGCTGACGCTGCACCCGATCGTCGCCTCGACCGGTCACGCGCGGCCCGCCGCGATCGATCCGGCGCCGGCGCTGACCAATGTCGCGCTGTTCGCGCGCGATCGCATGCTGTGCCTCTACTGCGGCAACCATTTCCACCGCGGCGAGCTGACGCGCGACCACGTCATGCCGGTTTCCAAGGGCGGCCGCGACGAGTGGGAGAACGTCGTCACCGCGTGCTGGTCGTGCAACGTCCGCAAGGGCGGGCGCACGCCGCAGGGAGCGAACATGCCGCTGCTCGCGGTGCCCTACCGGCCGAGCTGGGTCGAACACCTGATCCTCTCGAACCGCAACATCCTCGCCGACCAGATGGAGTTTCTCGTCAACCATCTGCCGAAGAACCGGCGCCACTGAGGCGATGGGGTCGCGTCGCCGCACGCGACGTCCGCTCAGCGCGCGAGCCAGCCGGTAGCGCCGCTTCCGCCGCGATAGAGCCAGACCGCATAGCCATCGACTTCGCGCACCTCGGTCGGCGTGCCGATCGTCGACGTGAGCGCCCTCGCGTGCGCCGCATCGCGTTCCTCGGGCGCGAGCAGGACGAAAAATCCGTTCGCGTAGCGCGCGGAATCGAAGCAGGCCGAGGCGTTGAGCCAGCGCGCCGGCGCGGGTTCGGGCTGCAGGCGCACGTCGCACAACTCGAGCGCCGCGCCGCTTCGCACGACCGCGGCGTTCGCGTAGCGGTGCGTCGCGAAACCGCGCGCGAGCCCGGCGTCGCGCAGCGCGGCAAGCACCGTGTCGAGCACCGGAGGCTTGGGAAGGCCGGCCGCGTCCGTCGCCGAGCCCGCATCCCGAATGCCGATCGCGTTGAAGAGACCGCCGAGCGGAAACGCGATCACGAGCAGCGCGGCGATCCAGCGCCACGCCGGCAACGCGCGCGCGGCGAGCACGGCGCCCGACAAGGCCAGCAGCCACGAGGGCATCAGGTAGCGATCGCCGACCGGATCGACCATCACGTTGCCGGCGAGGAGGAGCGCCGCGATGAGCAGGAAGCCGAGCACGCCGGTCGCGAGCGGCGTTCGCGATTCGGGTGCGACGCCGGCGCGGAGCGCCAGGATGCAGATCGCAGGAATTGCCGCCGCGCGAAGCACTGCGATCGACGTCGCGACCAGGGATGGCACCGGCGGAACACCGAGCGCATCGACGCCGAAAAGATGCCTGAGGCCGGCCGCCAGCCATCGCAGGTGCTGCATCCAGTCGCCCGGAGGCGCGAACCCGAACGCGTCGAGCCCCGGCACCATCTGCAGTCGCGCCAGCAGCCAGTGCCGCACGAGCCATCCCGCGCCCATCGCGAGCAGCGTCGCTGCGCCGAGCCACATCGCGCGACGCGCCGGCGCGCGATGCAACGCAACTGCGACGCCGAGCGGAATCACGAGGTATGCCAGCGGGCGCGCGGGATTCTCGACGGTCCACACCGCGAGCAGCGTGCCATACGCGACGAGCACGACGCGCGCACGGCGACTGTCCGATGGCGCGCGTAGCCATGCGATCGCCGCCGCGAGCGCCAGCATCAGCTTCGCGGCCATCAGCCCATACGAAAGCTGCACGACGACGAACTCGCGCTGGAAATGCGAATGGAGCGACACCGGAATGGACGCCGCGATCAGCGCCGTGGTCCAACGCGCGCGTGTCGCGCGAGCGAGCGCGACCGCGGAAACGAACAGCAACGCAAGCCCCAATGCGTTGCCGCAGGCGAGCGCGCGCGGCACGACTCCCCACGCCGCGACGAACGGCAACACGAACAGCTGGGGACCCAGGATCCAGACATCGCCGTTGCCGTAGTACCAGTCGGCCGGCAGCAGCGTGCCGGTTTCCAGCATGTGCCTGGCGAGGAGAAGCGGCACGCTCGCATCGGCGCTGATGCGGTCGCGAAGCCCGTCGACGAGGAAAAGCCCGGTCCCGGCGAGCAGCAGCACGCAGGCGACGACGGCCAGGGCTCGATCGAAGCCGTCGCCGTGCTTGAGGTGGGCGTTGATGTCCGATCCCTCGCCGGAGAAAAGCTGAAGCGGCGCATCGCGCGGATGCGGCGAATTATAGGTGCACGATCGTCCCGTCGGCTTGACCGCGTCGCGCCGAAGCGAATAATCGAACGACGATGACCAGAGATTCCACGGACCCGACGCCGCCCGAGCGCGTCGAAACCACCGGCAGCACGGATGCTTTGCCGATCGCCCCTTCGCTCGGCATCGCACTCGAAGCGGCGCGCATGCCGCGACGCTCGACGCTCGTCGATCGGCGCGTCGTGTTCGTCACCGCAATTGCGATCGTGCTCGGCGTGGCGGCCGCGCTGATCGCGCAACTGCTGACGGCGCTGATCGGGCTCGTCACGAATCTCGCCTACTACGACCGCTGGTCGACCGCGCTGGTGCCGCCCGGCGGCCATCACCTCGGCGCGTGGGCGATCGGCATTCCCGTCATCGGCGGTCTCATCGTCGGCGTGATGGCGCGCTGGGGTTCCTCGGCGATCCGCGGCCACGGCATTCCGGAAGCGATGGAGCAGGTGCTGCTCAACGAATCGAAGATCGCGCCGCGCATCACGTTCCTGAAGCCGCTCTCGTCCGCGGTGGCGATAGGCACCGGCGGCCCGTTCGGCGCCGAGGGCCCGATCATCGCGACCGGCGGGGCGCTCGGCTCGTTCATCGGCCAGCTGCTGCACGTGACCGCAATCCAGCGCAAGACGCTGCTCGCCGCCGGCGCCGCGGCCGGCATGGCCGCCGTGTTCGGCTCGCCCGTTTCGGCGGTGATCCTCGCGGTCGAGCTCTTGCTGTTCGAGCTGCGTCCGCGCTCGCTGATTCCGGTTGCGATGGCGTGCGTCGCCGCGACATCGGTGCGCTACGCGATGGTCGGCTCCGCGCCGGTGTTCGCGATGCCCGACGTCGCCGCACCCGGCGGTGCCGCGCTGACGTTCTATGTCGTGCTCGGCGCGCTGCTCGGCCTCGTCAGCGTCGGCGTCACGCGGCTCGTCTACGCGATCGAGGACGCGTTCGACGCGCTGCCGATCCACTGGATGTGGTGGCCCGCGCTCGGCGGCATCGCCGTCGGCGTCGTCGGCTGGTTTGCGCCGGACACGCTCGGCGTCGGCTATGCCAACATCGAAGGCATCGTCGCGGGCCACTTCACGGCCGCGGCGTTGATCATCCTGTGCGTGGCCAAGTTCGTTTCGTGGTCGATCGCGCTCGGCAGCGGCACATCGGGCGGCACGCTCGCGCCGCTGTTCACGATCGGCGGCGCGCTCGGCGGTGCGATCGGCTTCGCGGCGGCGGCGCTGCTGCCCCGGCTCGGCATCGATCCCCGCATCGCGGGCCTCGTCGGCATGGCCGCCATGTTCGCCGGCGCATCGCGCGCGTTGCTCGCATCGGTCGTGTTCGCGTTCGAGACGACGCTGCAGCCGTTCGGCCTCCTGCCCCTGCTCGGCGGCTGCGCTGCGGCGTACCTGATTTCCGCGCTGATGATGCGCAACACGATCATGACCGAAAAGATCGCGCGGCGCGGCGTGCGCGTGCCGACCGAATACGCGGCCGATTTCCTCGAGCAGGTGCTCGTGCGCGACGCGGCGACGCGCGACGTCGTCACGCTGAGGACATCGGACGAGCTCGGCGACGTGCGCCGCTGGATCAACTCCGGACGCAAGGAAGCGCAGCATCAGGGTTACCCCGTGATCGACGATCGCGCGAGGCCGCGCGGCGTCCTCACGCGGCGCGACCTGCTCGATCCCGACGTGCCCGGCATCCGTCGCATCGGCGATCTGCTGGCACGCGCGCCGATCGTCGTGCACGAGCATCACTCGCTGCGCGAGGCGGCCGATCACATGGTCGAGCAGAACGTCGGACGCGTGCTCGTCGTCGCCGTCGACGATCCGGACCGGCTCGTCGGCATACTGACGCGCGGCGATCTCCTCGCCGCGCACGCGCGGCGCCTGCGCGAGACGCACGCGGCCGGGCGGCACATCCGCGTGCGGCAGGCGCTGAAACGCACCTTTCGCCGCGACCGCGACGCGGCGCAGTGATCACGCGGCGCCGTCGGCCTCGCCGGCCAGCACGGCCTGCCGCCGCCGCGCGGCGGCGCGCTCGTTCGCTGCCGACAGCTTCGGGTCCTTGTTCTTCTCCCAGATCAGCCACTGGATAGCGGGCGCGCCGAGAACGCGCCGCCCGCTCGCGTTGAACGCGGCCGTGCTCGCATGGGCGATCAAGAGAGCCTTGCCGAAGAAATAGAACGCGGCGTAGAAGAGTGCCGCGGACATCATCGTTTCGGAATCCGGATCCGGCAGCCACGGCAGCACGTGCCGCGCCTCGCGGAGCAGCAGCAGGGCTCCGTACAGCAGCGCGAGCACGATCGGCAGCTGGAAGCCCGCGAGCTGCACCCAGTCGCGCGCGTCGTCGGCGACCGCTTCGAGGCGCGCGGCGAGCCGCTTCGGGTCGCCGCGGAAGAAATAGACGCCGATCACGCGGTCGACCGCGATCAGCGCGAGCGCAGCCGCGAGCGCGCGATGGACCTCCGGCTTGGCGATCCAGGCCCACCAGTCGCCCTTCAGCACGTAGACGCTGATCGCGAGCGCGATCGCGGTCAGTATCGCAAGCGACAGGAGGAAGAACCGCACGGCCTGCACCGGCGTCCGGTATTGGCGGTACGTGTCGCTCAGGATCGAGAGCACGATCGCGCGGACATACTCGAGCGGGATCAGCGCCAGAAGTCCGCCCGCCCAATCCGCGGCCTCGGAGGGATCGAGCGCGAAATAGGCGAACCCGGCCGCAACCGTCACCGGCATCAGCATCGAGATCAAGACCGCCGACCAGTCTGTCCCGGTGCCGGCCGGCACGAGCGCATCGCTTCGCGTCACGAACGCGCCTCCCCGCGCGATACCGTGCCGAAATTATACGGCTCGACCGGCTCGGATTGCCGCGCCAAACCATTGAATCGGCTCGATTCCGCCATGACGTTCCTTGCCGCGCCCGCGCCCGCGTTGGACAATAAGCGCTCAGAAAGCCTGCCCCTGCCGATGATCGACCCGAAGCGCTACCCGCACCTCGCGCACATAGAAACGCCGGAAGACCTTCGCAAGGTGCCGGAAACGGAGCTCGGGGATGTCGCGCAGGAGCTGCGCGCGTACCTGATCGAATCGGTGGCGACGTCGGGCGGCCATTTCGGCGCCGGTCTCGGCGTGGTCGAGCTGACGGTCGCGCTGCACTGGCTGTTCGACACGCCGCGCGACCGCATCGTCTGGGACGTCGGCCACCAGTGCTATCCGCACAAGATCCTGACCGGCCGCCGCGACCGCATCACGACGATCAAGAAGAAGAACGGCCTCGCGCCGTTTCCCAAGCGCGAGGAAAGCGAGTACGACCAGTTCGGCGTCGGCCATTCGTCC
>CALFNI010000266.1 GCA_937902695.1 uncultured Rhodanobacteraceae bacterium | reverse complement strand
ATCGCCCTGGCAAGCACGACTTCCTCGCGCGCGGCGAGCAGCGGCGTGAGGCCGATCTCGCTCAGGTACACGCTGGTCGACGAGCGCGCCTCTTCGTCGTGCGGCTCGATCGCGTCGACGAGGTCGTGGAAGTCGTCGGCCGGAAGGTCCGGGTCGGACGCGGCGGTCATGGGACGAGCTTACGCCGTCGGTGTCGCGGCGTGGTGTCGCGCATGCGTCTTCGCTCAGCGGCGCGGCAGGTAGTCGAGCGGATTCGACGGCTTTCCGTTCTTGCGGATCTCGAAATGGAGCTCGTCCCTGCTCGCGCCGCTCGATCCCATCTCGGCGATCGTCTGGCCGGCCCGCACCTTGTCGCCTTCCTGCACGAGCCGCTTCTGGTTGTGGCCGTACGCGGAAAGGACGCCGGGGCTGTGCTTGACGATGATCAGCTCTCCGTAGCCGATCAGCCCGTTGCCGCTGTAGACGACCGTGCCGTCCGCGGCGGCCTTGACCGGTGCGCCGGCCTTGCCGGCGATGTCGATGCCCTGGCGCATCGGATCGCCGGCGACGTAGCCGCCGATGACCTGTCCGTCGGCGGGCCAGCGCCACGCGATATCGCCGCTCGCGACCGGTTCCGATGGCGGCGCCGTTGCGGCGGGCGGTGTCGTCGGCGAGCCGACGCGGGCCGGCGGGCCGGCATCCGTCGGTGGCGGCGTCGATGCGACCGGCGTGGACGGCGCAGGCCTCGGCGGCACTTGCGACGGCGGAGCCGCCGGCCTCGGCGGCGACGCCTGCGCGATCGGCGGCTTCGAGGACGCACGCGCCGGCCCGAGCCTGAGCTCGCGACCCGGATAGATCGTGTACGGCGGCGCGATGCCGTTCCATTCGGCGAGATCGCGGAAATCGACGCCGTGGCGGAACGCGATGCTGTAGAGCGTGTCGCCACGCTGCACGCGATAGCTCCCGCCCGGCGCCGCGGCCGGCTTCGGCGGCAAAGCCGCAGGACGCGGCCGCGACGAGCCGGCATTGAGGCTGTGATCCTCGACCGGCGCCGGCCCGTCCGAGGCGCACCCCGAAAGCCCCAGCGCGGCCGCGAAGGCCCACGCAAGAGATTTCCGCCAATTACCAGTCATCACAATAGTTTAGTGGATGAACTTGAAGTAGATGACCAATCCGACGATCAATACGGCAATTGCCCATCCGATCGGCTCGATCCAGCGGTGCAACATCGCCTCGGCCTTCGTGCCGCCGAGGCGGATCAGGCCCGCGACGATGAACACGCGCTTGCCCCGGCCGATCACCATGCCGCCGAGGAACGGTAGCAAAGGGATGCCGACGATACCCGACGCCCAGGTAAACACCTTGAGCGGAACCGGCACGAAGCCGGCCGCGACCAGCATCCAGAACGCCTTCCACGGATGCGCCATCAGGTCGCCGCTGAGCTCGGCGACGAGCCGGTCGATGCTCGGCAGCCAGCCGAGCCAGTCGAACAGCGGCCGCATCGCGCCGAACGCGTAGTGGCCGAGCGCATAGCCGACGAGCGCGCCGAGTATCGAGCAGACCAGGCTGATCGTCGCGTAGCGCGCCCAGCGTTGCGGCCTCGCCAGCACCATCGGCGCGAGCATGATCTCCGGCGCGACCGGAAAGATGATCGCCTCCACGAAGCTCAGCAACGCGAGATACCACGGCGCGCGCGGATGCGCCGCCCACGTGATCGCGCGCTCGTAGAGCGGCCTGAAGATCTTCATCGCGCTGCGTCTCCCCGGTTCGCCGCGCGCATCGTCAACCGATGCCGCCGAGGAGGGGCACGAAGCTGACGGCGCCGAGCGATTCGCGCACCCACTCGCCATCGACCGCGCGCACGCGCAGCAGCGTCTGTCGTCCCGCCGGACCGACCGGCGCGACCAGCGTCCCGCCGGGCGCGAGCTGGTCGAGCAGCGCATCGTCGAGCGTCGCGCCGGCCGCGGTGAGGATGATGCCGTCGAACGGCGCTTCCTCGGGCCAGCCGAGCCGGCCGTCGGCATGCTTCGAACGGATGTTCGCCATGCCGAGCTTGCGGAACATGCGACGCGCGTTGCGCAGCAATTCATCGATGCGCTCGACCGTGCAGACCTTCTCGACGAGCGCCGCGAGCACGGCGCACTGATAGCCCGAGCCGGTGCCGATCTCGAGTACCTTCCGCGGCATCCCATACTCGATCAGCGCCTCGGTCATGCGCGCGACGACCCACGGTTGCGAGATCGTCTGGCCCTGCCCGATCGGCAGCGCCGTGTCCTCGTACGCGCGCGACGCCAGCGCTTCGTCGATGAAAAGATGGCGCGGCAGCTGGCGGATCACGTCGAGCACGCGCCGGTCCTTGATGCCTTCCGCCGCGAGCCGCTCGACGAGCCGGTCGCGCGCGCGCTGCGAGGTCATGCCGAGTCCGCGCGACGCGGGATCGGGGCGCATGCTCATGCCGCGCTCCCGAGCGTGTGCTCGAGCGAGGCAACCCAGCCGGAGACTTTCTCGAGCGCCTGGTAGCGCGTGAGATCGACCTGGATCGGCGTGATCGAAATCTGTCCCGCGCGGATCGCATGGAAATCGGTGCCGGGACCGTCGTCCTCTGCCTGGCCCGGCGGACCGATCCAGTAGATCGGCCGCCCGCGCGGATCGGTCTGCTGCACGCACGGCTCCGAGCGGTGCCGGCGGCCGAGCCGCGTGACGGCGAAGCCGGTGATCTCGCGCCACGGCCGGTCGGGCACGTTGACGTTGAGGATCGTGTCGGCCGGCAGCGGATCGACGAGGAGCTTGCGCATCAGGAGCAGCACCGCTTCGGCCGCGCTCTCGTAGTTGACGCCCTTGTGATCGACGCTCGCGAGCGAGACCGCGATCGCCGGGAATCCGAGAAAGCGCCCTTCCATCGCGGCCGACACGGTGCCCGAGTAGATCACGTCGTCGCCGAGATTCGCCGAATTGTTGATGCCCGACACGACGATGTCGGGCTCGTGGTCGAGCAGCCCCGACAGCGCCAGATGCACGCAATCGGTCGGCGTACCCGCCACGCGGTAGCGCCGCTCGTCGAGCTTGACGACGCGGATCGGCGCGTCGAGCGTCAGCGAGTTGCTCGCGCCCGAGCGGTCGCGGTCCGGCGCGACGATGGTCACCTCGCCGACGTCGCCGAGGCGATCGGCAAGCACGCGCAGGCCGGGAGCGTCGACGCCGTCATCATTGCTGACCAGAACTCGCATGCCTTCCTTCGCGGGCGCGACGGTATGTTTCGGAAACATCGAATGATAGCGGATTCGCCCCGATCCCCTGCTGCTCCCCCTCTCCCGCTCGCGGGAGAGGGGAAAAGAAAAAGCTGCTAGCCTCGAACGCATGGACACCCGCGACGACAGCAGCGACGACGCGCGCCTGTTCCGCGAATCGATCGGCCGCGTCCGCCCGCTTCGCGAAGGCAACGCGCACGCGCCGGCGAAGCCTCGGCCGCCGCCGCGCGCCGCGCAAGCCGAAAAGGACGAAGCGCGCGTGCGCGACGAGCTGCTCGTGCACGCGATCGATCCGGCCTCGATCGAGGTCGGCGACGAGATCCACTATCTGAAAGCGGGGCAGCCGGCGAAGATCCTGAAGCAGCTCCGGCGCGGCCACTTCAGCGTGCGCGCCGAGCTCGATCTCCACGAAATGACGGCGGCGGTGGCGCGCGACGCGGTGCGCGACTTCCTCGACGAGGCCATCGCACGCGGCGAATACTGCGTGCGCATCGTGCACGGCAAAGGCCTGCGCTCGCGCAGCGAAGGGCCCGTGCTGAAACGCATGACGGCGACGCTGCTCGCGCGGCGCAAGGACGTCCTCGCCTACGCGTCAGCTCGCCCTGCGCAAGGCGGGACAGGCGCGGTGCTCGTGCTGCTCGCCCGCGCCTGACGACGAATCGTTCAGCCGTCCGTTTCCTTCGGATGCGCCGACTTCTTCGGATAGTTGACCCACATGACCGTCGCGTGCCGGTGCTCGGCCCATTCGTTGACGGTGAGCACCTTGGCGGCGTCGAGATCGTTGTCCATGCGGCTCTCGCCGCGCGCAAGATCGTTCGTACCCGCGCAACCCGACATCGCAAGACAGCCGACGATGGCTGCAGCCAAAGCTAGCGTTCTCATCGTGCCTCCGCTGATCCGGAACGCGGCCCCCCGCGACGATCGCAGGACGCCGCGACGGCACTATAGACCCGGAAAACGCGGAAAAAACGCCATCCGTCGCGATTTCGCACCGCTTCGACGGCCTCAACGACCCGCAGGACCCGGCGCACGCTCGCCGCTCAATTCCCGCAACACGACCGTCGCGAACGACCCGGCCGGCAGGCGGAACTCGAGCACCAGCGCGCCGTCGCCTTCCCACTCGTGCGCGAGCGCCTCGACACGCAACCGCAACGCCCGCCGTTGCTGAACGAGGCCCGCGCCCGCAAGCCCGTCTGCGAGATCGCGATACGGCGCGACGGCGCCTTCCTCGAGCGCGCGGACGCGCCCCGTGGTGCGCAACTCACCCGCTCCGATCAGCGGGCCGGTCGGGTCGATGTCGAACGCGGCGAGCCGGCGCGCGAGATCGACGGACCAGGGTTCCGGCCCGAAGATCGAATGCGTGCCGGCGAGCATCCACACCTCGCCGTCGAGCGCCGAATCCCAGCTGCCGTCGCCGACGCGCGTTGCGAGCACGGCGTTGAACAGCAGCGAGCGCGCGGCCGAGAGCGCAAGCCCGATGTCGTTGCGCCGCATGCGCTCGCCGGCGAAATACGCGCGCGCCTGCGCGATATTGCCGGCGTCGCGGCCGAAGCGCTGTTCGCCGAAATAGTTCGGCACGCCGCGCTCGCGGATCAGCGCAAGACGCTGCTCGATCGCTTCGCGATCGCCGGCGACGTCGCGCACGCGGATGCGGAAGCGGTTGCCGCGGTGCGCGCCCCGTTTCAGTTTCCTGTCATGGCGGCTCGCGGCGAGCACGCGCACGCCGGGGATCGCGAACGCGCTCCAGTCGGGGTCGGGCCTGCCCGGCAGATGCACCGAAAAACTCTGCCGCGTGATCGCGTGGCGATCCTTGAGGCCCGCATAGCCGATCGCCATCGGCGCGACGCCGGCCTTCTCAGCCAGCCGTTTCGCGACCCACTCGGTGTTCGCGCCGACCTTCTCGACGAAAAGAAATGCGTGCTCGCCCGAACCGGTCGGCTCGAAACCGAGCTCCTCGTCGACGCGGAAATCGCCGGGCTCGACGCGGATGCGCCCGGCGATGGGCGGGCCGCCGTACGCAAACGGCAGTGCCGCGACGGCTTCGCCCGGCGCCTCCATCAGAACGGATCGAGCTCGAGCCTGCGCACCAGCGTGTCGAGCTCGGGATTGTCGGGACTGACCGGTCGCGGCTCGCGCGGGCGCAGCAGCAGCACGACGGCAAATGCCGCGATGCCTTCGCCGCGCCCGGTGAAGCCGAGCGTCTCGCTCGTCGTCGCCTTGACGCTGACATCGCCGATCGGACAGGCGAGATCGGTCGAGAGGTTGCGCCGCATCGCGTCGATGTGCGGCGCGAGGCGCGGCTTCTCGCAGACGACCGTGACGTCGGCGTTCGCGAGTGTGTAGCCCTGCTCGACGATGAGGCCGGCGCAGTGCAGCAGGAAGTGCCGGCTGGAAACGTCCTTCCAGCGCGGATCGCCCGGCGGAAAGTGATGGCCGATGTCGCCGAGCGCGAGCGCGCCGAGGATCGCATCGCAGAGCGCGTGGATCACGACGTCGCCGTCGGAGTGCGCGACGAGCCCGCGATCGTGCTCGATGTTGACGCCGCCGAGCACGACGTGGGCGCCGGGGCCGAATGCGTGGACGTCGATGCCTTGGCCGATGC
>CALFNI010000265.1 GCA_937902695.1 uncultured Rhodanobacteraceae bacterium | reverse complement strand
GACATGATTTTTTCGTTCTTCCTGAATCGATGATTTGCTGCCACGCCGAGGCTTAGCTTTTAGGCTACAATGCTTGAAGTCAGAGAGTACCGGACGCGAGACGGGCGCCGTCCTCTCAGTGAATGGATCGAAGCGCTTCGCGACCGATCGGCGCGTTCTCGCGTCCTGGCACGGATCGATCGATTGGCCATAGGTCTACGTGGCGACTGGAAACCGGTGGGACAAGGCGTCTTCGAGTTGCGTATCGATTACGGGCCGGGCTACAGAATCTATTGTGCGACGCACGGCAACGAGCTCGTGATCCTGTTGTGCGGCGGCGACAAACGGAAGCAGAGCCAGGATATCGAGACAGCGCATGAGTACTGGCAAGACTACAAAGACCGCAGCGAGCGCACCGTTTCGCGTCGCTGATCATCTTCGCAACGGGCACGACATCGCGGCCTATCTCGAAGCCGTACTCGAAGACGGCGATCCGCGCGCGATGCCGGTCGCGTTGCGCACCGTCGCGGATGCGATGGGCGGGCTCGCCGCGCTAGCCGAGCGCACGGGCCTCAGCCGGGAAACGCTGTATCGAACGCTCAGCGAGAAAGGCAATCCGCGTTATGACACGCTGACGAGCATCCTTGGCGCATTTGGTCTTCGGGTCTCCGTCGCGCCGCAGCGCCGCGTGCGAGGCGCACTCAAGCATCGCCGCGTTGCCTGATCGCGATGAACGCGTCCGCCGCGCCCCTGATCGAAGTCGAAAAGCTCGAAGCCTGGTACGGCCGCCGCCGCGTGCTGCACGGCATCGATTTCTCGGTGAACCCGGGCGAGATCCGCGTGATCATGGGCGGATCGGGCTCGGGCAAGTCGACGCTGCTGCGCCACCTGCTCGGCCTGCAGCGTCCGGTCAGCGGCACCGTCAAGCTGCTCGGCGTCGATCTGCGCGCCGCGAGCGATCGGGAGATGCTCGACCTGCACCGGCGCATCGGCGTCTCGTTCCAGGGCGGAGCATTGCTGACGTCGCTGACCGTCGGCGAGAACGTCGCGCTGCCGCTGCGCGAGCACACGACGCTCGATCCCTCGACGATCCGCATCATGAGCCGGCTCAAGCTCGAGGTGGTCAATCTGGGCGGATTCCAGGACCTGATGCCGAGCCAGCTCTCGGGCGGCATGGTCAAGCGCGCGGCGCTCGCGCGGGCGATCGCGATGGATCCGAAGCTCCTCTTCTTCGACGAGCCGTCGGCCGGTCTCGATCCGGTCGTCTCGGCCGAGCTCGACGAGCTGATCCTCCGATTGCGCGATGCGCTGCGCATGACGATCGTCGTCGTCACGCACGAGCTCGAGAGCGCATTCAAGATCGCCGATACGATCACCGTGCTCGATCAGGGCGAAATCCTGATGACCGGCACGGTCGCGGCCGTGCGCGCGGCCGACAACGAACGCATCCAGGACCTCCTGAACCGGCGGCCGCGCGAGATCCACGTCGACGCCGATGCGTACCTGAAACGCCTCACCGAGGAAGAGGCCTGATAAAGTCCCGGCCTCGGGGCGTCATTCCCGCGACAACGGGAATCCACTGTGCTTTCCGCTCGGTGGAGCGAAATGGATTCCCGCTTTCGCGGGAGTGACGGGTTGGGGGGATGCAGGCTGTGAGACGCGATACCGTCAATTACACGCTGGTCGGCGCCGTCGTCCTCGCTGCAATCGTGCTGTTGCTGATCGGCCTCGCGCTGATCACCGGCAGGAGCGGCGCGACGACCGGCTATGTCGTGCACTACCGCAACGTGACCGGCCTGCGTTACGGCGCCCCGATCTTCTATCAGGGCTATCGCATCGGCCAGGTCGGCGGCGTCACGCCCGAGCGCACGGCCGAGGGCACGCGCTACAAGGTCGAGCTCGACATCCGCCGCGACTGGCCGATTCCGAAGGACAGCCCGGCGCGACTCCAGTCGACGGGCCTCCTCGCCGATGTTTCGGTCGGCATCAGCGAAGGCGCGAGCAAGGACATGCTCGCGCCCGGCGGCGAGCTCAAGGGCGTCGAGGGCGCCGACATCTTCGCCGCGATGAACGAGCTCGCCGGCCAGATCAGCGAGCTGACGCGCAACCAGATCACGCCGCTGATCCGGACGCTGACGGCGCGCGTCGACTCGATCACCGGCACGATCGACGAGAAGACGCCGGTGATCCTCGAGCAGACGCGCGTGCTGCTCGATCGACTGAACGTCGCGTCGGCCTCGCTCAACGATGTCCTCAATCCCGAGAACCGCGCCGAGATCGCCAAGACGCTGACCGAAGTCTCCAGGCTCAGCACCGAATTGCGCAAGACGCGCGAGACGCTCGACCAGGCGCTCGGCGAGATCGCCGCGATCGCGAAGGAAAACCGTCCGGACCTGCGCGCGTCGGTGCAGGATCTGGCGAGCGTGCTCGGCGCGCTGTCGGCGCGCATGGACGTCATCACGCACCATCTCGAATCGTCGAGCCGCAACCTCGACGAGTTCAGCCGCGAGATCCGCTCGCATCCGAATCGCCTCATCGTCGCGCCGAAGGCCGACAAGGTCGAGGAAGGTCCGCAATGAACGCGCGCCCGATCGCACATGCCGTCTTCTCGCTGATCGCGACCGTCGCGCTCGCCGCGTGCAGCGCGCCGACGGTGCCCGATTTCACCTACTACCGCCTGCCGCGGCCGGAGCCGCTCGAAGCGGCGCCGAAGCCGCTCTTCGGCGACATCGTGGTCGACGTGTTCGCGGCCGACGGGCTCTACGGCGACCAGGCGCTGATCTACGCGACGGACGCCGGCGCGCAGGAATTGCGCCAGTATCACTACCAGCTCTGGACCGATCCGCCGACGCGCGTGCTGCAGCGGCGCCTGATCGAGCAGCTGCGCAAGACGAGTGTCGCGGCCGGGGTCACCGACGAGTTGCCGGCGAGCCGACCGTCGATCCGCATCTCCGGCATCATCCTGCGCTTCGATCGCGCGCCGAACGCGGCGGGCGGGTTCACCGCGACGGTCGCGCTGAAACTTCGCGCCGACGACGAAAGCGGGATCCCGATGCTCGACGATTACTACCGCGCCGAGAAGCCTGCCGCCGACGCGACGATGCGCGCCACCGTCGATGCGTACGGGGCCGCGCTCGACCAGGTGTTCGCCGCCTTCTACGCCGATCTTCGCAAGCAGGGAGAGCTGCATGCGGGATGATGCGAGCCGCGCGCGCCTCGAGGAAATGGGGTTCGCACTCTACCTGCCGCGCAGTCGGCGCGCCGCCGCATCCGGCGGGCGCATGCATGCATCGGCAGGGCCGGCGCATCGGCGCGCGCGCGTCGCGCTGATCGCGCGCGACGCAGGCGCGTCACCGCATGCGCTGCTCGCCGGGGTCGCGCGGGCGCTCGCGTTCGCGCGCGTCGAGGCCACGATCGCGCCCGATGTCGCACGAGCCGGGGACGCGGGCGGGCTCGTCGTGTTCGGCGCGCCGCTCGCGCGGGAAATCGAGGCCGCGCTGCCGGCCGAACGCCGCAAGATCGAATGGGTCGGCGCGGCGGAGCCCGCCGACGTCGCGGGCAGTGTCGCGGCGAAACGGGCGCTATGGAGCGAGCTGAAACGGCTCGCGCGCGCGCTTTCGAACCCGGGAGGTTGACACGGGCGGCCGCGACCGGCATATCGGTCGGGTCGGCGCCGGCAAGGCGCCTGTCCTAAGGCCGGCGGGGGCCGGCAGCGAACGAGATCGCAGGCAGGGAAGAACGTGGTCGCCATCCTCAAGGAACCGTTTCCGAACTTCCGGCCGATGCGCGCGGAAGATCTCGAGAGCGTCGCCGCGATCGAGATGGCCGCGTATCCGTTCCCGTGGACGCACGGCATCTTCAACGACTGCCTGCGCGCCGGTTACGACTGCTGGGTGCTGTCGCGGCCCGCCGAGATCGTCGGTTACGGCATCCTTTCGTGCGCGGCGCGCGAGGCGCACGTGCTCAACGTCTGCGTCGCGCCGGGCGAGCAGCGCCGCGGCTACGGCAAGCGCATCGTGCTGCGCCTTCTCGACCTCGCGCGCTGGCATCACGCGGAGCGCGTGTTCCTCGAAGTGCGTCCGTCGAACCCGCGCGCAATCGCGCTGTACGAGTCGATGGGCTTCAACGAGATCGGCCGGCGGCCGAACTACTATCCGGCCAGGCGCGGCCGCGAGGATGCCGTCGTGATGGCGATGGAAATGCTCGAGTCCTAGCTCATCCTTCCGAGCGGCCCGTCCCTTCGCGATCGCGTTCGTAGCGCCGCGCGAGCGGAAACGGCGGCAGCCACGACTCGCGGCGGATCGTCCAGAGCTCGTAGGTCGGCATCAGCTGGTCGGGCGCATCGAGCGAGCCGAGGTTCACTTCGATCTCGTCGGCGCTCCGTCCGAACACCCTCGATCCGCAGCGCGGACAGAAGAACCGCCCGGCGTAGTCGCGCGTTTCTCCGTCGATCGTCACCGCGTCGGCGGGAAAGATCGCCGATGCGTGGAAGAGCGCGCCGTGGATCTTGCGGCAGTCGAGGCAGTGGCAGATGCCGACGCGGTACGGTCGGCCGGTCGCAACGATGCGGACGTTGCCGCAAAGGCAACCGCCGGTGAATCGGTCCATGCTGCGTCTCCTCCGGCCGCGATCAGGGCACGCCGAGCTTTCCGAGCTGCTCGCGCAATCCGCCGAGCAGCGTCGTGAACTCGGAAAGCCGCTGCTTCTCCTGGTCGACGACCGCTGCCGGCGTGTTCGGGCCGAACCGGCCGAGCTTCGCGCCCGACTTCTCGATTTCGCCTTCGATGCGCTTGATCTCGCGCGCAAGGCGCGCCTTCTCGGCATCGATGTCGATGAGGCCCGCGAGCGGGATCAGGAGCTTCATCTCGCCGACGATGGCCGCCGCGGCGGCCGGCTCCGCCTCGCCGGCGTCGAGCCAGCGCTGCGCGTCGGTGCGCGCGAGGAAGGCGATCGGGTCGCCGAACTTCGCGGCGCGCGCGCGATCGCTCGCAGCGCCGCCGGCGAACAGCAGCGGGATCGCGCGGCTCGGCGCGATGTTCATTTCGCTCCGGATGCGGCGGACCTGCGTCAGCACGGCCTTCAGCCATTCGATTTCCGCTTCCGCGGCATCGTCGGACGGCGCGTCGGCCGCGCGCGGATAGGCTTGCGTCGAAACCGTGTCGCCGCCGATGCCGAGCCTCGGCGCGACCTCGTGCCAGATTTCCTCCGTCACGAACGGAATGATCGGATGCAGCGCGCGCAGCAGCATTTCGAGCACGACGAGCAGCGTTTGCCGCGTCGAGCCGGCGGCCGCTGCGTCCCCGCCGTTCAAGGCCGGCTTCGAAAGCTCGACGAACCAGTCGCAGAACTCGTTCCACGTGAACTCGTACAGCGCCTGCGCGAGCAGGTCGAAGCGATAGGTCACGAAATGCGCTTCGACGTCGGCGAGCGTGCGGCCGAGCCGCGTCAGGATCCAGCGCTCGGCTTCGGTCTTCGGCGCGTGCGGGCCCGGCGGCACCGCGAACCCTTCGGTGTTCATCAGCACGAAGCGCGCCGCGTTCCAGAGTTTGTTGCAGAAGTTCTTGTAGCCGTCGGCGCGCTTGAGATCGAAGTTGATCGTGCGGCCGTACGTCGCGAGCGCCGCGAACGTGAAGCGCAGCGCGTCGGCGCCGACCGGCGCGATGCCGTTGGGATATTCCTTGCGGATGCGCTTCTCGACTTTCTCGCGCACCTGCGGGATCAGCAGCGACGCGGTCGATTTCCTGACGAGCGCGTCGAGGTCGATGCCGTCGATCAGATCCAGGGGATCGATCGTGTTGCCCTTCGACTTCGACATCTTCTGGCCTTCGGCGTCGCGCACGATCGCGTTGA
>CALFNI010000264.1 GCA_937902695.1 uncultured Rhodanobacteraceae bacterium | reverse complement strand
ACAAGGACGCGCTGACCCAGGAAGGCGTCGAGAAAGTGCTCGACGGCCTGTCC
The DNA here is from genome assembly GCA_937902695.1 of uncultured Rhodanobacteraceae bacterium. GTDB lineage: Bacteria > Pseudomonadota > Gammaproteobacteria > Xanthomonadales > Rhodanobacteraceae > Dokdonella_A. Next base: position 2,810 of record CALFNI010000264.1, on the reverse strand, counting down.
GAGGACGGCTTCGACTACATCATCTGCGATTCGCCCGCCGGCATCGAGAAAGGCGCGAGCCTTGCGATGTACTTCGCCGACCGCGCGGTCGTCGTCGTCAACCCGGAAGTGTCGAGCGTGCGCGATTCCGACCGCATCCTCGGGCTTCTTTCCAGCAAGACGCGCCGCGCCGAGCTCGGCAACGGTCCCGTCGAGCAGCATCTGCTGCTGACGCGCTACAACCCCGATCGCGTCGCCGGCGGCGACATGATGGGCGTCGACGACGTCAAGGAAATCCTCGGCATCGAGGTGCTCGGCGTGATCCCCGAATCGCCCGGCGTCCTGACCGCATCGAACGCCGGCGTGCCGGTCATCCTCGACGACCTCTCGCCCTCCGGACAGGCCGACGACGACGCGTTCTCGCGCCTCGATGGCGAGAAGCGGCCGATGCGCTTCATCGAAGCGCAGAAGAAGGGCTTCCTCGCCCGCATTTTCGGGAGCTGATCGATGAGCATTCTGGATTTCTTCCGCTCGCGACCGAAGAACACCGCGTCCGTCGCGAAGGAGCGCCTTCGCATCATCGTCGCGCAGGAGCGCGCGCAGACCGGCCGCCCGGACTACCTGCCGCTGCTGCGCCGCGAGATCCTCGAGGTGATCAGGAAATACGTCAACATCGATCCGGACGCGATCGAGATCCACGTCGAGAAGGACGGCGACAGCGAAGTGCTGGAGCTTTCGGTGGCGTTGCCCGATCGCACCGGCAACGGACCGGACACGACGCCCGGCGCGACCGCGGCTGCCGGCGAGGCCTGAGGCAGGGCGCTCGCGAAGTGCGGGCGCCTTGAACGGGCGACGGGATGCACGCCGCGGACGCTACGGCGGACACCGAAGTCGATGTGCTGCGTCTTGCGTCGATCGGGATCGACGCCGTGCGCGCGCTCCTCGCGCGCTACGGCCTCGAGCTCGAATGCGTGGCCGACGGCGCACCGGTTCCGGGCAGCTACTGGGGCGACTCCGAAGCCGGCGTCATCGCGAACCGCGTCTATGTGCGCGCCGACACGCCTGTGCATTCGCTGCTCCACGAGGCATGCCACCTGATCGTAGCGCCGCCGGACCGGCGCGCGTCGATCCATACCGACGCATCCGATTCGCAGGCCGAGGAAGACGCGACCTGCTATCTGCAGATCGTGCTCGGCGACGCACTGTCCGGCGTCGGCAGCAGGCGCATCGCCGACGACATGGATCGCTGGGGCTACACGTTCCGCCTCGGTTCGGCGCAGGCGTGGTTCGAGCGCGACGCCGAAGACGCGCGCGCCTGGCTCGTCGAGCGCGGTCTGCTGCCTGCGGCGTAGGACCGCGGCGCGAACTCCGCGCCGACGGCCTTTCCCTTGCCGGCGGGTGCGAGCGCAGACCTCCGATTCCTCCGCAGCACGCTCTCGCGCACGTCGACGCGCGCGCCGCGGCGCGTCAGTTTCCATACATGCGCAATGGCAACAATGGTGGCCTCGACGCGACACCGCTGTTCCGCGCGGTGATCCGCACGCATCGACTCCGACACCATGAGCTCCGTTCCGTCAGCCGCCGATAACGACGATCTGCCGCCGCCGCCGCGTGCAGACGCGATGACGCTCGCGTTGTTCGTCGACGTCGACGGCACACTCCTCGATATCGCCGCACGGCCCGACACCGTGGTCGTCGACGCATGGCTGCCATCGACACTGAGGCGGCTCAAGGCGCGTCTGGACGGCGCGCTTGCGCCGATCAGCGGGCGTCCGCTGCATGACATCGATGGCTTGCTCGGCCTCGACGGCGCCGCCGCCGGCCTCCACGGCGCGGAGCTGCGCGGACCGGACGGCGCGACGCTCGCAGCACCGATCCCGCACGAAGGCCTCGCCGCGGCCCGCCGCTGCGCCGTCGCAGCCGCGGCATCGATCCCGGGTCTTCTGGTCGAGGACAAGGGCGGCGCGATCGCGCTGCATTATCGCGCCGCGCCGGACGCCGGACTCGACGTCCGCCGCGCCGCCGTCGCAATGCTCGAGGCGGCAGGCGACGGTTACGAGCTGCTGCACGGCCGGTGCGTCGTCGAGCTCAAACCCGACACGGCCGACAAGGGCGCCGCCCTCGCCGCGCTGATGCGCATCGCCCCGTTCGCCGGACGCACGCCCTGGATGATCGGCGACGACGCGACCGACGAAGACGCATTCGCCGAAGTCAACGCCAGGCACGGCATCAGCATCATCGTCGGCCGGCGCCGGCCGACCGTGGCGCGCTACGGACTCGCGGGCCCGGCCGCCGCGCGCGCGTGGCTCGCCGCGCTGGCGAATGCAACCCCCCCGGACACGACGTCATGACCGGCGAAGCGACGCTCGATCTCGGCGTCATCGGCAACGGCAGCGTCAACGCGCTGATCGATGCCCGCGCGCGCGTCGTCTGGTGCTGCGTGCCCTCGTTCAACGGCGATCCCGTGTTCTGCTCGCTGCTGTCGCCGACGACACATGCGGATCGCGGATTTTTCGACGTCGCACTCGACGGCCTCGCCGCGAGCTCGCAGTCCTACGTCGAGAACACGGCCGTCCTCGTTACGCGCCTCGCGGCCGAAGACGGCAGCGCGATCGAGATCACCGACTTCGCGCCGCGCTTCAAGCAGCACGGCCGCATCTTCCATCCGATGAGCCTGGTCCGGACGATCCGCCCGCTTTCGGGCGCGCCGCGCGTGACGCTGCGCCTTCGCCCGCTCGCCGGCTACGGCGCGTGCGTGCCCGAGCGCACGTTCGGCTCGAATCACCTGCGTTTCCTGCTCGACGACGTCGTGCTGCGCGCGACGACGGACG
>CALFNI010000263.1 GCA_937902695.1 uncultured Rhodanobacteraceae bacterium | reverse complement strand
GCGTAACACCCTGCTCTTGCTGCTTGTTTCGGGCTTTCTCGCCCTCGGCGGCTGCGTCACGAACACGGGATCGAGCCAGGCGCCGAAGCTGAATCCGCAGGCGCAGGCCGTCAGCGCCTATCAGATCGGCGTCGACGACGAGCTCAAGATCTCGGTCTGGCAGAACCCCGACCTCGACGTCAGCGTCCCGGTGCGGCCGGACGGCAAGATCTCGGTGCCGCTGGTCGGCGACGTCGACGCCGGCGGGCACACGCCCGAGGAAGTCGCCGCGGAAATCCAGTCCAAGCTCAAGTCGTACGTGCGCGATCCGCAAGTCACGGTCATCCTGACGCAGCTGCGCAGCCACGAATACCTTTCGCGCGTTCGCGTGACCGGTGCCGTGCGCCAGCCCGTTTCGGTGCCGTACCGCCAGGGCATGACCGTGCTCGACGCCGTGCTGGCCGCCGGCGGCACCAACGAGTTCGCGGCCGCCGACCGCACCGAGCTCTATCGCAAGGAAGGCGACGCAACGCACGCCTACGCGGTTCATCTGGACCGCATACTCAAGGAAGGCGAGCTCACGACCAACTATCCGGTGCAGCCGGGCGACGTCATCACGATCCCCGAGCGCACCTTCTGACGGCGAGGCAGGAACTGCGGTATGGCCATTAAAGCCGAGTTGGTGCCGTTCAACGAGATGGCGCCCGTCATGCTCAGCGAAGGACGGCGCCACGCCGTCGCGCTGACGGTGGTGTCGGCGGTGGTCGCGCTGCTGGCGTTGGCCGTCGGCGCGTTCTGGCCGAAGAACTTCGTGTCCTCGACGACGATCCTGGCGCAGAAGAGCGACATCATCCAGCCGCTGCTCGAGGGCCGCGCGGTGCCGACCGGCGTGTCGGACCGCGTCGTGATCGCCAAGCAGGTCATCTTCAGCCGCAAGGTGCTCGAGGACATCCTCGCCACCGGCGGCTGGGCGGCGGCGCATCCGGATCCGATCAAGCAGGATCGCCTGCTCGAATCGATCAAGGACGACACCTCGATCACGAGCCCGCGCGAAAGCCTCGTGCGCATCCAGTACCGCGACTCGGATCCCGACCGCGCCTACAAGGTGACGCAGCGCTTCGCCGAGCTCTTCATCCAGGAGAGTCTCGCCGCCAAGGAACGCGAGAGCCGCGAGGCGTACGAGTTCATCGACAGCCAGGTCGAGGACTATCACAAGAAGCTGACCGACGCCGAAGACAACCTCAAGAAATATCGCGAGGCGAACGCCGACGCGCATCCGGGCAGCGAGACCGACACGAACAGCCGCATCGCGGCGCTGCGCTCGGGCCTCGAGCAGTCGCGGCTCAACATGATGGAGCTGCGCTCGAGCGAGTCGGCGCTGTCCTCGCAGCTCTCCGGCGAATCCGAAATCACCGCCGTGCAGACGCGATCGGGCGTCTACCGCGCGCAGCTCGCCGAGCTCCAGGCCAAGCTCGACAAGCTGCTGCTCAACTACACCGATCAGTACCCCGACGTCGTGCGGACGCGCCACGAGATGGACGACCTGCGCCGACAGCTCGAGCAGGAGGAAGCGCGCAAGCTCGATCCGCAGCAGCAGAAGTCGAACTCGCCGACATCGCTCGACCAGAACGTGCAGTTCAATCCGCTGTACACCGAGCTGCGCAGCAAGCTCGCCGACGTGCGCCGGCAGATCGCGGCAGGCGAGTCGCGCATGAATGCGACCGAAGGCATGCTCAACGCCGAGCTTGACCGCAGCCGGCGCATCGCGGCCTCGGAGAGCGCGCTCGCCGAGCTCTCGCGCGATTACGAGGTCAACCGCGACATCTACCAGGATCTCCTCAAGCGGCGCGAGAACGCGCGCGTTTCGATGAATCTCGACCAGGAAGGTCGCGGGCTGACGTTCCGCGTGCAGGATCCCGCCTCCAAGCCGCTGCGGCCGACCGGCCTCAGCATGACCCACTTCGCGGCCGCGGGCTTCGCGCTCGCGCTCGCGCTGCCGCCCGCGCTGCTGTTCCTGTTCGCGCGCTTCGATCCGCGCGTGCGCTCCGCGCGCGAGCTCGAACGCTACGTCGGCGTGCCTGTGCTCGCGAGCGTGCCGGTCTACGCGACGCGGCGCGAACGGCGCAACGAGCACATGCGGTTTCTCCTCGTCGCGCTGCTGATACTGGGGGTGCTCGCGACCTATGCAATGACCTATTGGATGCGCTCGGGAAGGCACATATGAGCGACATGGACGACAAGTCGGTCCACGATCACGTGCGTGCCGCGATGAACGCCGCGGCATTCGACATCGCGCAGCGCAACAGCGCGAGCCGTTCGATCGCGCGCATCGTCGAGCCGATGGCGCTGACGACGCGCACGCTCGAAGAGCGTCGGCTGATCCACCGCGACGAATCCGCGCGCGTGCAGGCCGACGCGTTCCGCGAGATCCGCACGCGGCTCCTCGCGCTCGGCGACACGAACAATTTCGTGACGATGGTCGCACCGGTCAGCCACCGCTCGGGCGGCAGCTTCGTCGCGCGCAATCTCGACGCCGCGTTCGCGTTCGACGAGGCGAAGACGGCGCGC
>CALFNI010000262.1 GCA_937902695.1 uncultured Rhodanobacteraceae bacterium | reverse complement strand
GCTGCGTCGCCGCCGGCTCGTCGGCCTCGTTGTGGCCGTGGCGGCGGTAGCAGACGAGGTCGATGACGACGTCGCGCTTGAACTTCTGGCGGAAATCGAACGCGAGACGCGAGACGAACAGCACGGCCTCGGGATCGTCGCCGTTCACGTGGAACACCGGCGCGTTGACCATCTTGGCGACGTCGGTGCAGTAAAGCGTCGAACGCGCGTCGTGCGGATTCGAGATCGTGAAGCCGACCTGGTTGTTGACCACGACATGGATCGTGCCGCCGACGCAGAACCCGCGCGCCTGCGACATGTTGAGCAGTTCCATCACGACGCCCTGGCCCGCGATCGACGCGTCGCCGTGGATCAGCACCGGCACGACGTGCTCGCGCGACTCGTCGCGACGATGCACCTGCCGCGCGCGGACGGAACCTGCCACGACCGGATCGACGATCTCGAGGTGCGAGGGATTGAACGCGAGCGCGAGATGCACGGTGCGGCCCGGCGTCTTGACGTTCGCACTGAAGCCCAGGTGGTACTTCACGTCGCCCGAGTGTGCCGGATCGTCCGGATGATCGAACTTGCCGTCGAACTCGGCGAACAGCTTCTGCGGCGATTTGCCGAGGATGTTGACCAGCACGTTGAGGCGTCCGCGGTGCGCCATGCCGAGCACCATGTCGTTCATGCCGTCGGCGCCGCCGCGGTTGACGAGCTCGTCGAGGAGCGGAATCAGGCTGTCGCCGCCTTCGAGCGAGAAGCGCTTCTGGCCGACGTATTTCGTGTGCAGATAGCGCTCGAGGCCGTCGGCCTGCGTCAGCTTCTCGAGGATGCGCTTCTTCTCCTCTGCGCTGAAGCCGAACCTGCCGCCGGCGCGCTCGAGCTGCTCGTGCACCCAGCGGCGCTGCTCGGCGTCGGTGATGTGCATGAACTCGGCGCCGATCGTGCTCGCGTAGGTTGCCTTCAGCAGGGCGACGAGATCGCGAAGCCTGAGGCGCTGCGGACCGGCCAGCGAGCCGGTCGAGAACTCGGTGTCGAGATCGGCGTTCGTGAGGCCATGGAATGCGGGGTCGAGGTCGGGCGCGGCCGGACGCGGCAGCAAGCCGAGCGCCTCGAGATCGGACGGCGGAAACGTGTGCTCGAGATCGAGCGGGTCGAGCTGCGCGGCGAGGTGCCCGCGCGAGCGGTACGCCGTGACGAGCTTGAGGACGCCGGCCTGCTTGTGCGCCTCCGCACCGCCGGCCGGCGCCGCGATCACGGCGTAGGCGTGGCCGTTGAGGCGCTGGGCCTTCTCGATCCGCTCGATCACGATCGAGTGCGGCACGTCGCCGGCCTCGCGGCCTTTCAGCGAATCGAAATACGTGCGCCAGCCGGCCGCGACCGAGGCCGGATCGAGCAGGTATTTCTCGTACAACTCTTCGATGAAGGCGGCATTGCCGCCCGAGAACGGGGAAGTCGCTTCAAACTCTTTGAGAAGGTTCGCGCTCACTCTCACACCATCGAGACGAAAAGGCGCGCCAGTGCGCGCCGCGTCAACACCCGAACGGCCGGAAGGCGGCCGGGAAACCCGAAGAGTATAGCCTCTCGCCGATCGTCGTGTTGCGTTGCCACATAACGTCATGTGGCTCCGGCGCAGGCGATATCAACGGACCGGCGCGCCGATGAGCAGAGGCCGTCCGGCGCCGGCGAGCAGGAAATCTCCCAGAAAAAATCCACGGCGAAGGAAACGACGGCGGGTGCGCTGCGCGCGATGTTGCCGATCGCCCGCGACGCGAGCCGGCTCGGCTCGGCGCGCGGCGAGGGAGGAACATCATGCAGCGACTTCGCCTCGTCACGGTCGCGCTCGCGACCCTGCTGCCCGGCACATGGCTGGCGCCGATGCGCGCGGCCGCGCAGGCCGGCGGCACCTATCGCATCGATCGCGCCGCGATCGCGTCGGGAGGCGCCACCTCGAACGGCGGCGCCTTCCGTCTCAGCGGGACCGTCGGACAGCCCGCCACCGACATGCTCGGCGCCGGCGGCTACCGACTCTACGACGGCTTCTGGAGCCCGGCCTCGGCGCCGGCCACCGACGAAATTTTCGCCAACGGTCTCGATTCCTGAGGGAGGGATTGTCATGCGTCTTGCACCCATGTTGCTCGCGATGAGCCTTGCCGCCGCCGCTGGCGCGTCGGCCGATCCGCTCGGCTCCGCATTCACCTATCAAGGCCAGCTCGACCAGAACGGCTCGCCCGCGAATGGAAGCTACGATCTCGAGTTCGCGCTCTACACGGCGTCGACGGGCGGCACCGCGATCGACACCGTGGAGCTCGACGCGCAGGCGGTTGCCGGCGGCCTCATCAACGCGCCGCTCGACTTCACCGACGTTCCTTACGACGGACAGGCGCTCTGGATCGAGGTCGGCGTGCGCGACGCGGGCGGCGGCGCATTCACGACGCTCTCGCCGCGCCAGCCGATCACGGCGGCGCCGTACGCGCTGTATGCGGCAAGCGGCAATCCGGGCCCGCAAGGCCCTGCCGGACCGCCGGGGCCGACCGGTCCCCCGGGTCCCGAAGGGCCGGCCGGTCCACAGGGCGATCCCGGCCCGCAAGGGCCGCCCGGGGTCGTCACGCTGCCGTTCTCCGGCTCCGCGTCGAGCACGAGTCCGGCGTTCAGCGTCTCGAACAGCGGCGGCGGTCCCGCCGTCAGCGCGAACGGAGGCGGCGCCGACGGGCTGCAAGGCGTCACATCGAATGCAGGCAACAGCGGCGTCTACGGCAACAACACCGGCGGCGGAAAGGGCGTGTTCGGATCGAGCCCGTCGGGCCAGGGCGTCGTCGGGCAGTCGACGTCCGGCAACGGCGTCACCGGACAGAGCTCGACCGGAGCCGGCGTGCGCGGTGCGGCGTCGGGCACGAGCGGCAACTCGGGCGCGGCCGGCGTCTGGGGCGACAGCAGCAATTACTACGGCGTCTGGGGCACCAGTGTCTCCGCCGATGGCGTGCACGGCACGAGCGCCAGCGCGACGGGCGCCGTCGGCACCTCGGTCTCGGGCTGGGGCGTCTACGGACACAGCGTAACGAGCGACGGCGTGCACGCCGACACGTCGGGCAGCAACTTCTCCGGCGTTGCGGGCTTCAACATCGGCAACGGCTACGGCGTTTTCGGCTCGGGTACGATCGCCGGCGTATTCGGAAACTCACCGAACGACGCCGGCAGCACCGATGGCAGCACTGGCATCGGCGTGCTCGGCATCGGCGCACCGTCCGACACGTCGGACACCTGGGCCGGCGCCGGCGTGAAGGGGTTGTCCGGCTCGCTTGTAGGATCGAATGGCGGCAATCCTGGTGTTATCGGCGTCGGCTCCGGCAACGGAACGTTCGTCTCGTCGTGGGCTGTCTACGCGGAAGGCGGTTTCGCGGCGACGGGAACCAAGAATTTCGTCGAACCGCATCCGACCGACCCGAGCAAGGAAATCCGGTACGCGAGCCTCGAAGGTCGCGAGGTCGGCACCTACTTTCGCGGCACCGGTCATCTCGTCGACGGCCGCGCGAGGATCGACATTCCCGACGACTTCCGGATGGTGACGGCAGAGGACGGCCTGACCGTGCAGCTGACCGCCATCGGCCAGCCGGCGAATCTCTACTGCGTGAGCCGCTCGCTGGATGACATCGAAATTGCAGGCTCGACCGATGTCGAGTTCGACTATCAGGTGAACGGCCTTCGCAAGGCGTTCGGCGATTTCCAGCCGGTCGCGCCCAATACGGACTTCGTGCCGGAAACCGCGAGCGACACGCTCTTCCAGCGCGCGCTACCCCAAGAGAGCTTGCGTCGCCTCGTGGCCAACGGAACGCTCAATGCGGACGGATCGGTCAACGCGGCGACCGCGCACCGGCTCGGCTGGGATCAGCGGCCCGGCTGGAACGGACCTTCGAGCTTCGAAAGCGCAATGGCGGCGCGCGCGCGCAGGCCCTGAGCATCCGGCAACGCAGCGGACTCGCGTCCCGACGACGCGAGTCCGTGCGGCCACTCTCATAGCGCGAGCGGGCGCAATTCCTCGCTCGGCACCGAGCGCTCCCACACCTGGTCGAAATACTCGCGCAGCTGCGCGTGCCGGCCGGGCGCATACGTCGAGCCTTCGCCTTCGTTCCTGCTCGCGAGCACGCGGAAGAGATATCCGCGCCGGTCGTTGATCAGGAATGCGGAGGCGTACTGCCGGTCGGTTTCCTCCTGCGGCGTGCGCAGCTCGATCAGGCTCGGCAGGCGCTGCGCGAGCGCGATCAGGCGGTGGCCGTCGGCGAGCGGCTTGCGCGGCTCCTGCACGAGGATGCGGATGCGCGCGCGCCGGCCGGATAGCGCGACGCGCTTGATCGCATCGAGTATCGGCGGCACGTCGAGCAATGCGGGATCGAGATCACGCGTATAGATTGCGAGCTCGTGGCGCGTGTCGGCCAGGAGATCCGCGATCGCGGCAACGGTCTGGTCGCGATCCTCGGCGAGGAGCGCGCGCGCCTCGGGCTTCGGCGGCAGCGGCGCGAACGTGCGCGCCGCGACGGGCGCGAGCGCGATGCGCATCATGCGGTGCGGGATGCCGCACTCGTCGAACTCCTCGCCGTACGCCTCGAAGCCGAACTTCTCGTAGAACGGAATCGCGTGCGACTGCGCATGCAGCTCGACGGCGGCATAACCCAGGGCACGCGCCTGATCCAGCAGCGCCGCGAGGAGCGCCGCGCCGACGCCGCGGCCGCGCCACTCGCGGATGACCGCCATGCGCCCGATGAGCCGCTCCGGCGAAAGGCGGCCGGTGCCGATCGGCGTGTTCGCCGCATCGCGTGCGATGACGTGCCTGGACAATGGATCGTGCGCGTCGATCTCGTCCTCGATCGGCACGTTCTGCTCGTCGACGAAGACCGGATCGCGGACGGCGCGCAACGCTTCGTAGTCGGTCGCCCAGTCCGCAGGCTCGACGCGAAAGGAATCGGAGATGACGTCGTCGCGGCTCATCGATGGCTCCGTCGCGCGGGTTTCACGAGGCTGACATGGCCGAGGTCGACGAGCCTGCGCAATGCGTCACGATCGCGCGGCGAGGCCGCCTCGGCCAGCGGAAATGCGGCGCCGCTGCCGATGAGGCGCGCGAAGCGGATGGAGCAGGCGAGCCCGGTGCCGGCGACGAAGAGGCGTGCATCGCGGCCGGCGCGCAGCCATGCGGCGCGCGACCACGGATTGCGGACGACGTTCGCGTTCGATGCATCGGCGCGCGCGAGCTCGGCGTCGGTGATCCTGCGCGCGCGCGGGACGCCGGCAAGCGTGCTCCGATAGCGCGTGATGAACGCGGCGAACCAGGTCCGAAACATCGACGCATCGACGTCGCCCGCACGGCCTTCGGCCTTGCCGGCGCGCTTCGCCGAGGGACGCAGCCAGGGCATCGCCTGCAGGACCCGCGCAAACGCGGCGTCGTCGATCTCGCCGTCGCCGTGTGCGGGTGCGAGACCTGCGTCGCCGAAGCGCAGCTCCTCCGGCCACTCCGCCGCGAACGTTTCGGCAAAATCGATCAGCAGCTCCGCACGCGACGGTGCGCGCATGCCGATCGAATACGTCATGCACTCGCCGATCGCGACGCCGTGATGCGGCACGCCCGGCGGCAGGTACAGCATGTCGCCGGGCTCCAGCACCCATTCGTGCGTCGGCTCGAACGTCCGCAGCAGCTTGATCTCCGCGTCGTCGCGCGTCGCTTTCGGCGCCGCCGGATCGGTGCTGATGCACCAGCGCCGGCGCCCGAGTCCCTGCAGCAGGAAGACGTCGTAATTGTCGACGTGCGCGCCGACCGAGCCGCCGTCGACGGCGTAGCTCACCATGATGTCGTCGATGCGCCAGCGCGGCAGGAACGTGAAGTGCGCCAGCAATACGGCGGCGTCGCCGTCCCATTTGTCGACATCCTGCACGAGCAGCGTCCAGTCGCGCTTGGGCAGCCGCGCGAAATCGTCCGCGCCGAAGGGGCCGCCGCGGAGCGTCCAGCGATCGCGCTTCGCCTCGTGCACGACGATGCGCGCGAGCGCCGACGGCTCGCAGGCGAGGCCCGCGAGGTCGTCCGGTGCCAGCGGATCGCGGAACTCCTTGAATGCGCCGCGGATCAGCAGCGGCTTTTTCTGCCAGAACTCGC
>CALFNI010000261.1 GCA_937902695.1 uncultured Rhodanobacteraceae bacterium | reverse complement strand
GACGAACGTCACGCGCTGGCCTTCCTGAAGCGACTTGAAGCCCGTGCCCTGGATCGCGCGGAAGTGCACGAACAGGTCGGGGCCGCTCTCGGGGGTGATGAAACCGAAGCCCTTGGCATCGTGGAACCATTTGACGGTTCCGGTCTGACGATTCGACATCTCGATATTTCCTTTGATTAAGTTATTACGTACGTAATCGCGGTCCGGGCTATCCGGGCCGAGACTGGGGCTGCTGGGAGTTAGCGAGGCGAAGCGATGAACGGACCGTCATCGGGCCACGGTTGGCAGTGACCCTAGCAAACACAGTGTTAACAGTATAGCGCGGGTTATTTGGGTTTGTCTTCAGGGTGCACATGGCTGGGCGGGGTCGGCTTGTTCAGGTTTCGCCGGGTACCCTCCGAGCGGAAGTGAGCCGGGGCCAAGGGGTTTGTGGCTCGGTTTCGCCAGTGCGGGGCGGGCAGCGGGCCCCGTCCGTCCCTCGCCGCGGCTGTTTAAAAGAGAATCCGCAAGCGCGCACTGGGCGAGCCGGGTTGGCCTCACCGTGCCACCGCGCAGGCGGGCTAGGAAACGGCCATCAGGAATCCTGCGCCCGCGCCGGCCGGCGCAAGGTCTGCCGGACACTCGGAATCTGGGCCCGGTCCGAGCCAAGCTCGCTCGCGACATCGACGAACCCGAGCATCGCGGCGACCTCGCCTGCGGTCCGGCCGAGGAGATCGGTCTGCTCGAGGCTCGCGCCGTGTGCCTTCAGCGCGCGCGCGCAGCCGAGGAGGCCGTGCATCGCGCACGCGTGCAGCGGCGTGACGCCGCGCTGGTCCTGCGCATCGACGGCGGCGTCGTGCTGGAGCAGAACCTTGACGAGCGCGGCGAGATGCTCGCCGTCGCACGGCGTGCCGGGTTGCGCGCGGGCGCCGAGAAGGACGAGGACGGCGTCCTGGCCCTGCTGGTTCCTGGCGTCGATCTTCGCGCCGCCGCGAAGCAGCAGGTTCATGAGCTCGCGCACGGACGCCGTGTCGGCGGTGCCGGCGAAGCCGGCTTGCGCCGATGCGAGGAGCGGCGTCGTACCCTGCTCGTCCGCCGTGTTGACGTCGGCGCCCGCTTCGAGCAACGCCTCGGCCAGGCGCGGCAAGCCGAGCGCAGAGGCGAGGATGAGCGCCGTGCCGCCGCCGGACATGCGCATGTCGGGCGCGACGCCATGACTCAGCAGCGTGCGGACCACGGCTTCGCGGCGCGCGCTGACGGCAGCGCCAAGACAATGGATGCCGGAGCGCGCGGCGTGCGTCGAATCGGCGCCGGCTTCGAGCAGGCGCACGACGAGCCCGGCATATCCGGCACCGGCGGCGCGGATCAGCGCGGTCGCACCTTGCGCATCCTCAGCGTCGAGCGGGAAGCCGAAGCCGAGCATGCGCTCGACGGCCTCGATGTCGCCGAGCATCGCGGCAGCCGGAAGATCGGACGGACGCAGCACGCGATGCGGCAGCTTCCAGCGCGACCAGTTGAGCCAGTACGCGGGTTCGTGCTCGCTGCGTGCGAGCGCGAGTCCGAGCGGCGTCTCGCCGCTCGCCGCGGCGATCTCCGGGCTTGCGCCCGCCTTGATCAGCTCCTGCAGCAACGGCACGGCGACGCCGATGTCGAGCTTGACCGCCAGATGCATCGGCGTGATGCCGAGCGCGTCACGTGCGTTCGGATCGGCGCCGCGCGCGAGCAAAGCGCGCGCGAGCGCGACGTCGCCGAGCGCCACGGCGCCATGCAGCGCCGTGCTTTCGGCGAGCGTCGGCGCGCACCAGTCGAAGCCGCGCTCGATGAACCCGAGCGCGAGCGCCCGCATCGACGCGCCGGTTTCGCCGCGCGGCGTCGCGGCGAGCCAGCGCGCGAGGAATCCGGCGCAGCCGAGCTCTGCGCCGCGCGCGGCGAGATCGGCGACGGCCGGCGTGCTCACCGGCAAAAGATCGAGCAGCGCATCGACGAGACGGCGGCCGTCGCCGAGTTTCGCTTCACCGCCGAGGCCGTGGTTCAGCAGCCAGTTGCGCGCTTCGCCGGACGGCAGCTTCGCGAGCGCGAGGTAGAGATCGGCGAGCGCCGACGGCGGCCACTCGCGGACGATGTGCGCGAACTCGGCGACGATGTTCCAGTGACCGAAGCGCAGCGCATCGAGCAGGTGATCGGCGTTCGCGGCTTCGGCCGTGACGATGTCGCTGGTCAGCGTGCTCGGTAGCGGATACGCCGGATCGAGCAGCGCGACGATGTGCCAGCGGCCAGATGCGGCGGCATGATCGAGCGCGCGCTTGCCGTCGGTCGCCGCGAGCGCGCGGTCGACGCCGAGGGCGAGCAGCGCGCGAACGGTTTCCTCGTTCGCGTTGCGCGACTGGCACGCGACGATGAGCGCGCTGCGGCCTTCCGCATCGACGAGGTTCGGATTCACCTTGCGCTTGCCGAGCGCGTGCACGACGCCGACGGCACCGGAGCGCGCGGCTTCCATCAGTGCGGTGGTGCCGCGGTGATCGGCGAGATTCGCATCGGCGCCCGCGGCGAGCAGCGCTTCGGCGATGCGCGCGTGGCCGGCGAGCGCGGCGGTCATCAGCGCGGTGCGCTCCATCGCGCCGCGTGCGTTGACGCCGGCGCGCTGCCTGAGCAGCGCCTTCACGCCGCGCACGTCGTCCTCGCCGATGCCCGCGGCGAGCAGGAGCGCCGGTTGCGCGCGCGCGACTTCGGCCTTGGCGCCACGGTCGAGCAGGAAATCGACGACGTTCCAGTTCGCGTTCATGCATGCGATGCCGAGCGCGGTCAGTCCTTCGCGATTGACCGCGTCGATGTCGGCGGATGCGTCGAGCAGCAGCGCGGCGACGATCGGCTCGGCGCAGCGCGCGGCGTGATGCAGCGCCGTGTTGCCGTCGGCGCCGGCGATGCGGGGATCCGCGCCGTTCGAGAGCAGCGTCATGACCGCGTCGGGGCGGCCCTGGTAGCTGTCGCGCGTCGCGGCAATCAGCGGCGTCAGGCCGTTGTGCGCGCGGTTGACGTCGACGCCTTTCGCGATGAGGCCGCGAAGGAAGCGAAGATCCGGCAGCGTGACCGCGATCAGCAGCGCGCTGCGCTGGTCGCGCTGATCGGCGCCGGGCGCGGCGTTCGGATCGCCGCCGCGCTCGAGCGCCGCGAGCGCGAGATCGATCTGGCCCGAGCGCGCGGCGCAGAGCAGGGTCGCATCGAGATCGGCGCGGTCGATGCCGGCGGCGAGGTCGGTCGCCGGCGTCGCGGCGTTTTCGCGGTTGCGCGTCTCGCGCCGGCGCGCGCGGCGCGCGTCGACCAGCACGGCGCGCAGGCTCCGGTTGATGATCACCAGATGCGCGAGCGGAACGACGATGACTGCGTAGAGCACGAGCGCGGCGATGCGGAGCTCGCTCGGCAGGTAGCCGCCGAGACCGGTCAGCGCGAGCGCGCCGGCGGCGATGGCGAGCAACGCGAGGCCGGCGGGGATGCCGTACGCGAAGAGGAGATCGTGCGCGCCGGTGAGATGCCGCGCGAAGGCGATCGAGCGACCGAGTGCGCCGAGAAGCCACGAGCCGCGCTCCTCGCTGGGGTAGGCGTCGTCCCAGATCAGCGGCAGCGCGAACGCGGGCCACAATCGCCAGAGCGCGAAGAGGCTCGCGAACAGTGCGATCGAGAGCGTCAGCGCGGCAGGTAGCGATCCGTCGCGCGCGAGCCACCACGCGGGGCCCGCGATGAGCGCGGCGACGAATGCGGTGTACGTCGTCAGCATCACGAAGTAGGCGAGGCCGCGGCGCGCGATGCTGCGCCAGAGGCTCGATTCGGTATCGAGGCCGAGCGCATGACAGATCCCGGTCATCGCGAGCGCGTTGCCGATCAGGAGCAGCACGAAGGTCAGCGGGTGCTGCGCCGGCGCCGCGAGCGCGAAGGCGAGCCAGGCGGGCAGCAGGAGGCGGAGCGCGAGGGAAAGCGTCTGCAGTCGGGTCGCCGCGGGCTTCGGCATGTCGGCCTTGAGTGCTCGCGGGTTTGCCGCGTCGCGCGGAGTATATCGGCGTCGCGACGCGCCGCGGCTAACGGCGGGTTAAGTGCCCGGAACGGCAGCGAGATGGCCGTGACGATCCATCGCCAACCGGCGCGCGCCCGGCGCGGCGCCGGCGCGTTCAGCGGCGGACCGGACGTTCAGGAGCGACACGCCGCGGTAGCGGTCGACCTCGTGCAGGAGTCGCTGCAGAAGCCATGCGTCGCGCGCATCGGCGGCCGCGACGACGATCGGCGTCCTCGGGTCGTCCTGAACGACGTCGAGGAGATCGGCGTGAAGGTTCCGCTCGACGACGCCGGCAGCGACCATGCGCGACATCACGGCGGCGCCATGGGCGAGCACGATGGCGGCGAGGATCAGGAGCACGGCGCGCGGGCGCGGGCGGAGCATCGGCCATGCGGCGGCCGCGATCGCGATGCCGGCCGCGCTTGCGAGGTAGGCATAGTGGTCGTACGCGATCGGGAGCACGAGCACCGGCGCGAGCGCCGCGATGACGGCGGCGAGCCATGCAATCGGCCAGCGCCAGCCCCGTGTCCCGAGGGCATGCAGCAACAGCGCGACGCAAGCCGCCGCGGCGGCGAGCCGCGCGAGGCCGACCGCGAACAGCGGTGCGATTTCGAAGAGCGGCGGCGTGAATGGATACAGGAGATATTCGATCGTGCGCGGAGCGATGTTCCGCGGCGACCAGGCATAGGCTGGACCTGCGGCGGCGCTGTCGAGAAGGATCGGCAGGCGCAGCGCGAGGTACGCGATGACGACGATCGTCGAGAACACGACGGCGATGCGCGTCCTTCGCGACGAAGGCTGGCCATATGCGGCGAAGGCGAGCAGCGCGGGAAACACGAGCGCCGATTCCTTGCAGAGCAATGCGAGCGCCACGAGCAGCGCGGCCCCGAGCGCGCGGAGTGCGTCAGTCGCTGCACTTTGTGTTGCGTCTGCGTGCTGGATGAGGCGCACGGCGAGGAGCAGGGAGGCGAGCGTCAGGAGATCGGCGAGCGTTGCGGTCCATCCGTGCACGTACACGACATACGGCGAAAGCGCGAAGACGGCCGCGGCCACGTAACGGGTGCGCGGCGGCGCGCCGGCTCCGGCGAGGGCGCGTGCGAGCAGCCATGCGTTGGCCGTGCCGAGCGCGACGAAGACGAGGTGCATCAGCCACGGCGTCGCCGCGCATGCATGCGCGAGCACGAGCCAGAGATTGAATGTCAGCGGGCGGTATTGCAGCGGCGAAAGATCGAGCCATGGTATCCACGGAAGCGCGGACCACGACGGCACGTCGGCGCGCGCCCACCACTGGAGCTCGTCATGGCTGAAATAGCCGGGGTTGAGGATCAGCGGAAGCTGCAGCGCGAGCAGCGACACCACGAGCGGAATGCGCGTCACGCGCGCGAACAAATCGGTGGCGCGCGTCGGGCTCGATCGCGGCGTGTCGGCGGGCGCGTACATCGCGCGGAAGCATAAAGAAAAAACCTCCGCAGCTCTCGCTGCGGAGGTTTCGATGAGGCCCCTGGCGATGACCTACTCTTGCATGGCTTAAGCCACACTACCATCGGCGCTGGTGCGTTTCACTTCCGTGTTCGGGATGGGAACGGGTGGGACCACACCGCTAAGGTCGCCAGGGAACTGGTGAGAGTCGCGCTCATACCTTCAGCGCGGTCTCTGCATTGGGACTTGGGACGTAACAGAGCATTTGGTGCTGCCTATCAAACCTCGTTGAGGCGACCTATTCCTAGGTCTGCTGGTGCCCCTCCGAGATCCTCGCCATGGACGGCCGATTTCGCTCTCGCAGAGGGACCTGCATTTAGTAGGGCAAAGCAACTTGGAGTTATATGATCAAGCCGCACGGCTCATTAGTATCGGTTAGCTCGGCATTACTGCGATACACACCCGACCTATCAACCACGTAGTCTTCATGGGGCCTTTAGGGGACTTGTGTCCCGGGAGATCTCATCTTGAGGCGCGCTTCCCGCTTAGATGCTTTCAGCGGTTATCGCTTCCGAACATAGCTACCCGGCAGTGCCACTGGCGTGACAACCGGAACACCAGGGGTTCGTCCACTCCGGTCCTCTCGTACTAGGAGCAGCCCCTCTCAAATCTCCAAC
>CALFNI010000260.1 GCA_937902695.1 uncultured Rhodanobacteraceae bacterium | reverse complement strand
CGCTCATGCTGCTCGAAGGCGTTACGCACAACGTGACCGACGCCGCATCGATCGGCGATCTTCGCAGACGCATCGGCGGCTGGTTCGATCGCTACCTCGACGCCGCGCCGAAATCCTGATCGATCACGCGCGCGCCGCGGCGAGGAAGCGGCTGTTGCGCGGCAGCGCCGCCGACACGAGCGAGACCAGCACGCCGACCGGGAAGATCTCGGCGAACGTCATCGGCATACGGTAGAGCGGATCGGCGTACTCGGAAAAGCGCGCGTGCGCCGTAGCCCGTCGCGTGATCCGCGTGCGCTCGCCGAACGTCGTGAGATCGCGCGGCTCGCGGAGCTCGTGCACTTCGATTGTGCCGCCGGCTTCGCGGACCCTGCGATCAGCATGCCGTATCACGGCGCTCAGCGCCGCACGGACAGCGCCTGCACGATGCGACGGATTTCCTCGCGATCGCTGCGCATTTCGCCGCCGCGCATCTCGGCGAGGCGGCCCGGCCGGTAGCGCATCGCTGACGCGAGCGCGCGTCGTGCCGACGCGTGAAACTCCGTCGCGCCCGTCGCATCGCGCAACGCGACGACGTTGGTCGCGTCGATGCCGGCGCCCGGCATGACGACGATGCGGTTGCCCGCATGCCCGACCAGCGTCTTGATCAGCGCGGCGCCTTCGGCGGCCGACGCGCGCTGGCCCGATGTCAGCACGCGCCCGCAGCCGAGCGCGATGATGTCTTCCAGCGCGAGCGCGGGATCGCGCGCGAGATCGAATGCGCGGTGGAACGTGACGCCGAGCCCGCGCGCGGCATGGATCAGCTCGCGGCACGCGCCGAGCGCCACGTTGCCGTCGGCATCGAGCGCGCCGATCACGATGCCGTCGCAGCCGATGCGCGCGCACGCTTCGATGTCGCGGCGCATCGTCTCGAGCTCGATATCGCTGTAGAGGAAATCGCCTGCGCGCGGCCGGATCAGCACGTAGAGCGGAATCAGCAGGCGCTCGCGCGCGATCGCGATCGTCGCGTACGAGGGCGTGAGGCCGCCTTCGCCGAGGCTCGCGCAAAGCTCGATGCGTCCTGCGCCGCCGTCCTGCGCCGCGAGCGCGGACGCGACCGAGTTCGCTGCGATTTCGAGCAGAGGTGCGCGGCCGGTCACCGGCTCAGACCGTGCTGTGCGCGGGAATCAGGGCGTCCTGCTTCTTCGCATCGCACACGGCGTACGAGAAGCCTTTCTGGATGGCCCACGCGCCGACATCGCCGCGCTTGTTGATCGCGAGGAATCCGACCTGCGTATCTTTCGCGAGCTCGGGCCTGCGCTTCAGGATGCGCTCGACCGCCGCGCGACAGGCGTCTTCGGGCGAGTAGCCCTGCCGCATCAGCTCGACGACGAGGAAGCTGCCGCAGTTGCGGATGACCTCCTCGCCGACGCCGGTCGACGTCGCGCCACCGACGTCGTTGTCGACGTAGAGCCCCGCACCGATGATCGGGCTGTCGCCGACGCGGCCGTGCAGCTTCCAGGCCATGCCGCTCGTCGTGCACGCGCCGGAGAGATTGCCCCTCGCGTCGATCGCGAGCATGCCGAGCGTGTCGTGATTCTTCGCATCGCCACGCATTTTCGACGGCGCCGATTCGTACGTCTTCACTTCGCTGTTCGCGGCCGGCTTGTAGTTCGCGGTCTTGAGCCACTCCTGCCAGGCCTTGCGCGACTCGCGCGTCAGCAGCTCTTCCCTGGGGAAACCCTGCTCGATCGCGAACTGCAAAGCGCCGTCGCCGACCAGCAGCACGTGCGGCGTTTTCTCCATCACGCGCCGCGCGACCGAGATCGGATGCGCGACGTGCTCGATCGCGGCGACCGCGCCGCAGTTGCC
>CALFNI010000259.1 GCA_937902695.1 uncultured Rhodanobacteraceae bacterium | reverse complement strand
TGAGCGGCGTTGAGAAGCAGGCACGGTACGACGTGACGCGCGTAAAGCTCTGCGCAAGCATCAAACACCAGTAAGCGTTGTCTGCCGGATCTTCTTGCGAACGGAGCAGACGGAAATCGTTATCGCGATGCAGGACTTCGACGGCGGTCATGGCTGGAACCCCTCAGACTTGGAAGCCGCTCGCGGATCGCGCACGAGCGGCAGCGCTTGCACCCCTCCAGTGCCCCCAGTTGGATCTCGGGACGATCGATTTCAGTGTAGCGCAAAATTTGTGTGAAATTTGACACCTGATGTCATATGTGCGAATGGCGGTTAAGAGGCTGTTTTTTGGTGAAACGGGGCACCCACAGGTGCCCAAACCGGGGTTTTTGATGTTGAATAATCGTGAATTTTTTCCGGTCGGAACGTCGTTTTCCGTTACGAGGCTGGCTGGCATGATTATTGACAGGAAAACCGGGCCGGCGGAGTGGGCCGGGCACGGGGCGCAGAATCGGGAGAGGGGTGGTTGGACGTGACGAACGAGGAGCGCCCGCGCTCCGGCGCGCGCTCGGCGCGCATGCCGATGCAGTCGACCGTGCTGTTGAGCCGCGGTGCCGACGCGTGGACGACCGATATCGAGGATATTTCGGCCTCGGGCGTGCTCGTGCAGCGTCCGGAAGGCTGGCTGCACCCGATCGGCGCGCTGTTCGCGCTGGACATGATGATCGGCGAGAACCTCAACATCCATCTCGAGGCGACCGTCGCGCGCATGACGGCCGAGCACATCGGCTTCGTCTATACGCGCATCCCGCCCGACAAGGAGATACCGCTCTGGAACCTGCTCGGCGGCTACGCCGACCGGCTCGAGTATTTCGAAAGGAACTGAGGTCGGGGACGCGCGGCCCGACGTCCGGCGCATGCTCGCCGTCAGGCTTTCGCCGGCTCGCGCAACTCGCGGCGCAGGATCTTGCCGACATTCGTCTTCGGCAGCGAATCGCGGAACTCGATGTATTTGGGCTGCTTGTAGCCGGTCAGGTTCGCCCGGCAATGCGCGCGGATGTCCTCGACGGTCAGCGAGGGATCCTTGCGCACGATCACGATCTTGACGGCCTCGCCGGATTTCTCGTCCGGCACGCCGACCGCGGCGACTTCGAGCACGCCCGGCACCTGCGCGACGATGTCCTCGATCTCGTTCGGATACACGTTGAAACCCGACACGAGAATCATGTCCTTCTTTCGATCGACGATGTAGACGTAACCGCTTCCGTCGATGCGTGCGATGTCGCCGGTGCGAAGCCAGCCGTCCGGCGCCAGCACCTTCGCCGTTTCGTCCGGCCGCTGCCAGTAGCCCTTCATGACCTGCGGGCCGCGCACGCAAAGCTCACCGACCTCGCCGATCGCGAGCGTCTTGCCGTCCTCGTCCTGGATCGATACGTCCGTCGACGGGATCGGCAGGCCGATCGAGCCGTTGTAGTCCGGAAGGTCGAGCGGGTTGATGCAGACCGCGGGCGCCGTTTCGGTGAGGCCGTAGGCCTCGGCGAGCGTGCAGCCGGTGACCTTCTTCCAGCGGTCCGCGACGGCGCGCTGCACGGCCATGCCGCCGCCGAGCGTCAGGTGCAGGCGGGAGAAATCGACCTTGTCGAAGCCGGGCGTATTCATGAGGCCGGCGAACAGCGTGTTGACGCCGGTCAGCGCGGTGAACTTGATCTTCGCGATCGCCTTCACGAACGCCGGCATGTCGCGCGGATTCGTGATCAGGTGGTTGTAGCCGCCGACGCGCGCGAACACCAGCATGTTCGCCGTCAGCGCGAAGATGTGATACAGCGGCAGCGCCGTCACGACGACTTCCTCGCCCTCGCGCATGTTCGGCCGGATCCACGCGAGCGCCTGCAGCATGTTCGCGACCATGTTGCGGTGGGTCAGCATCGCGCCCTTGGCGACGCCGGTCGTGCCGCCGGTGTACTGCAGGAACGCGATGTCGTCGGCGTCGATCTCGATCTTCGGCGCCGCCTCGCGCGCGCCGCGCGCAAGCGCCGCGTTGAAGCGCACGGCCTTGGGCAGCGCGAACGGCGGCACCAGCTTCTTGATCCTGCGCACGACGCAGTTGGTGATCGCGCTTTTCGGAAAACCGAGCATGTCGCCGAGCGCGCTCACGATGACGTGCTTGCAGCTCGTCTCGCCGATCACGTCGGCGAGCACGTGCGCGAAGTTCTCGAGCACGATGATCGCCGCTGCGCCCGAATCGGTCAGCTGATGCTTGAGCTCGCGCGCCGTGTAGAGCGGGTTGGTATTGACCAGCGTCAGGCCCGCGCGCAGCACGGCCATGATCGCGACCGGATACTGCAGCACGTTCGGCAGCATGATCGCGACGCGATCGCCGCGCGCGAGCTTGAGATCGTTGAGAAGATAGTTCGCGAGCGCCGCGCTCTTCCCGTCGAGATCGTCGTAGGTTAGCGTGCGCCCCATGTTGAAGAACGCGGGGCGGTGGCGGAATCGATCGCAGCACTCGGCGAGGAGGGCGGCGACCGAACGATAACGGCTCGGATCGATCTCGGCCGGGACGCCCTCGGGATAGCTCGCCAGCCAGGGCCGCTCGTCGCTCGTCATGGATTCTCCATCCCTGTGGGCGCCGCGGGCAGCCGCTTCGATGGCGCCTTCGTCCGGGGGCTCTCTGGCGAGAATTGCAGCACAAGGCTGGAAGAGGCAGCAAGCCGCAATGCAACGCAACATCCGCAATCCGTTACCTGCGATCGCCTTCGTACTGTGCACGGCGCTGGGGGCGTGCTCGCATCCGCCCGATGAAACGCGCATCCGCGACGCGATCGCAAGGATGCAGGCCGCCGCGGAGATGCGCAACGCGTCCGGCGTGCTGGGCCATGTCGGAAACGATTTCACGGGCCAGAACGGCGAGATCGATCGCGCCGGGCTCGCGCGGCTCCTCAAGCTCGAGTTCCTGCGCAACGACGCCTTCGACATCTCGATCGGCACGATCGCCATCGAGATCGACGGCGATCGCGCTACGGCACGTTTCCAGATGACCGTCGGCGACGCCTCGCGGCGCTGGCTGCCGAACGGGAGCGAGGCGTTCGCGGTCGTCAGCGGCTGGCGGCGCGACGGGAGCGACTGGGTTTGCTACAACGCGACGTGGAACGATAAGGAGTAGTCGCCGCGCTTTTACCCTCTCCCGCGTGCGGGAGAGGGTAGGGTGAGGGCAAGCGGACGAGGCGCTTTCGCGGGCGTGCCCTCACCCCAGCCCTCTCCCGCACGCGGGAGAGGGGGAAAAGCGCGCTAGGCGGCTTTTGTCGCAGCCGGACCCGGCTTCGCCGCGAGCTGTCGCAGCACGTACGGCAGGATCCCGCCGTGCCGGTAGAACTCGCGCTCCTTCGGCGTCAGCAGCATCACGCGCACGGTGAACGTCTTTACATCATCGCCTTCGGTCGCGACCACGGTCGCCTCGCGCACGTTCTCGCCGGTGAGTCCGGTGATCGCGAACGTCTCCTTGCCGGTGAGGCCATGGGTCTTCGCGCTCTCGCCGTCATTGAACTGGAGCGGCAGCACGCCCATGCCGACCAGGTTCGAGCGGTGGATGCGCT
>CALFNI010000258.1 GCA_937902695.1 uncultured Rhodanobacteraceae bacterium | reverse complement strand
GCGCGCACGACGAGGTCGGCCACGAGCTCGCCGCCTGCGTCGCGCCGACGCTCCCCGCGAATATCGGCGCCCATCGCGCGAAGCACGGCGAGCAGCCCGGTGCGGCGCGGATTGAGGCCGATCGAGCGCAGGCGGAGCTCCGAGCCCGGCACCAGCGTCGCGGCGACGATGAAGAACGCGGCGGACGAGAAGTCCGCCGGCACCGCAACGTCGGTCGCGCGCAGCCGGTGTCCTCCGGCGAGACGCGCCTGTCCCGGCGAAAACGCGATCGGCCAGCCGAATGCGGCGAGCATGCGTTCGGTGTAGTCGCGCGTCGGGTGCATTTCGCGAACCGATGTTTCGCCCTCCGCGTAAAGGCCCGCGAGCAGGATCGCCGACTTCACCTGCGCGCTCGCCACAGGCGGCGCGAAGGCCATGCCGCGCAACGTGCGTCCACCCCGGATGCGCAGCGGCGGCAGGTCGCCGGGCTCCGCCTCGATGCGCGCGCCCATCCGCGTCAGCGGCTCGATCACGCGGCGCATCGGACGGCGCGACAGCGAGGCGTCGCCGACCAGCTCGGAATCGAACGCCTGCCCGGCGAAGAGGCCCGCGAGAAGCCGCAGGCCCGTGCCCGCGTTGCCGCAGTCGAGCGGCGCGCCCGCGGACGAGAGCCCATGCAGGCCGACGCCATGCACGATGCGCCGCGACGCCTCGGGCGCTTGGATCGTGCCGCCGCGCGCGCCGAGCGCGGCGGCCGTCGCGCGCGTGTCCTCGCCTTCGAGAAACCCGCCGATATGGGACGTGCCCTCGGCGAGCGCAGCCAGCATGACGGCGCGGTGCGAAATCGACTTGTCGCCCGGCACGGTGAAGTCGCCGCGGATCGGGCCGGCCGGCGCGCTCGTCCAGCCGAGCGTCGCGCTCAAGGCAGCGCGTCCAGCAGCCGCTGGTTTTCCTCGCGGCTGCCGATGCTGATGCGGACCGATTCGCCGAGCCCGTAGCCGCCCATCGGCCGCACGATGACGCCGCGATCGAAAAGATGCTTTTCGAACGGCGCCGCGTCGCGGCCGAGATCGACGAGCACGAAGTTCGTCTGCGACGGCAGCACGCGATAGCCGCGCGAGGAGAGCGCGTCCGCGAGCCAGGCGCGTTC
Source organism: uncultured Rhodanobacteraceae bacterium (assembly GCA_937902695.1). Lineage (GTDB taxonomy): Bacteria > Pseudomonadota > Gammaproteobacteria > Xanthomonadales > Rhodanobacteraceae > Dokdonella_A. The sequence goes on along the minus strand of CALFNI010000258.1, from coordinate 2,444 downwards.
CGCGGCGTTCCACGCTTTCGACTTCGCAAGATGTGCCGCGTCGCCGAGCGCGGCTTCGGCCGCCGCCAGCGCCACGTTGTTGACGTTGAACGATTCGCGCAGCCGCTCGACGACGGCAACGACGCTCGGATGCGCGATGAGATAGCCGACGCGCAGGCCGGCCAGCGCGTACGCCTTCGAGAAGGTGCGCGTGACGATCAGGTTCGGATGCCGCTGCGCGAGCCGCAGCGCGCCGGAAAGACCCGGCGCATCGACATATTCGCCGTAGGCCTCGTCGACGACGAGCAGCACGTCGCGCGGCACGCTCGCGGCGAACCGGTCGAGCGCCGCATCGTCGAACCATGTGCCGGTCGGATTGTTCGGATTGGCGACATAGACGATCCGCGTGTCGGCGCGGATCGCGTGCGCCATCGCAGCGACGTCGTGCCCGAACGGCGCCGTCGCGTGCGTGCGCGAAAGCGCCGGCACGCGCAGCGCGATCGCGCCCGCCACGGCCGTCGCGATCGGAAATACCGCAAAGCCGAACTGCGAGAAGACGATCGAGTGCTGCGGATCGGCGAAGCATTGCGCGAGGAGGATCAGCAGCTCATGCGATCCGTTGCCGAGCGCGATGCGATCGAGGCCGACACCGTGATGCGCGGCCAACGCCGTTTTCAGCGCAAGGCCGCGCGGATCGGGATAGCGGAAGGTCTCGGCCAGCGCGTTGCGCATCGCCTCGATCGCGCGCGGGCTCGGCCCGAGCGGATTCTCGTTCGAGCCAAGCTCGGCGATGTCGCGTCCGAAACGCGCGCGCAGCGCAGGGAGGTCGTGGCCGGGGTCGTAGGCGCGGAGCGCCGCTGTCGCCGCGTTCGCGAGCGTGCCCGCATCGAACGCCTCCCACGACGAATCGTCGGGAACGGCGTTCACGGCACCGCGACCGGGTACGACCCGAGCACCTTGACCTGCGCCGCGTGGGTTTCGAGCTCGGCGAGCGCCTTCTTCATCGGCGCGTCGTCGACATGGCCGGCGAGATCGATGAAGAACCCGTACTCCCACTTCGCCTGGTGCGACGGCCGCGACTCGATGCGGTTCATGCTGATGCCGTGCCTGGCGAACGGGCTCAGCACGTTGAAGAGCGCACCCGGCTGGTCCTTGATGAAGACGAGCACCGACGTGCGATCGTGCCCGGAGGGCGGAAAGATCTGGCGGCCGATCACGAGGAACCGCGTCGTGTTGTCGGCGTGATCCTCGATCGAGCCCATGATGACTTTCTTGAGGCCGTACATGAGGCCGGCGCTCTCGCCGGCGATTGCGGCGGAATCGTCCGAGTTGCGCGCGCGGCGTGCCGCCTCGGCGTTGCTCGACACCGGAATCTTCTCGACCTTCGGCAGGTTGCCACGCAGCCAAGCCTGTGTCTGCGCGAACGACTGCGGATGCGAGTAGATGCGCTCGACATCCTCGATGCGCCCCGAGCGCGACAGCAGGAACTGGTGCACGCGGAGTTCAACTTCGCCGCAGATCTTGAGCTGCGAGGTCAGGAACATGTCGAGCGTGATCTGGATCGTGCCCTGCCCCGAGTTCTCGACCGGCACGACGCCGAAATCGGCATTGCCGCTTTCGACTTCGTTGAAGACTTCCTCGATGCTGACCATCGGCATGCCGTGCGCGGAGCGGCCGAAGTGCTTGAGCACGGCCTGCTGGCTGAACGTGCCCTCGGGGCCGAGATAGCCGACCTTGAGCGGCTCCTGCTGCGCGAGGCACGCGGACATGATCTCGCGGAACACGTGCACGAGCACTTCGTCGCTGAGCGGACCTTCGTTGCGGTCGACCACCATGCGCAGCACCTGCGCCTCGCGCTCGGGCCGGTAGTAGTCGACGGCGGCGGCGAGCGTGCCTTTCGCCTTGCCGACCTTGCGCGCGAACTCGGCCCGCTCGGCGATCAGCCCCTGGATCTGACGGTCGATCGCGTCGATGCGCGCGCGCACTTCGGCGAGCTGCGGATTCGGCGCCGGCGCCGGCGGTTTCGGCTTCGCGGCCATTCGCGTCAGCCTTCGATCACGCGAACCGACAGGATGCCATCGATGGCCGCGATCGCGGAAACCAGCGAAGCGGTGACCGGCGTGTCGACGTCGACGAGCGTGTAGGCAAGATCCGCGCGCGACGCGTTATGCATCTGCGCGATGTTGACGCCGGCCTCGCCGAGCACATTGGACAGCTGGCCGATCATGTTCGGCCGGTTCTGGTTGGCGATGCAGATGCGCGCGGTGCCGCTGCGCGCCATGCGGATCTCGGGAAAGTTGACCGAGTGACGGACGTTGCCGTTCTCGAGGAAGTCGCGCAGCTGCTCGACGACCATGATCGCGCAGTTTGCCGTGGCCTCTCCGGGCGACGCGCCGAGGTTCGGCAGCGCGATCACGCGCGGGTTGCCGAGCAGGTCGGCATCGGGGAGATCGCGGACATAGCGT
>CALFNI010000257.1 GCA_937902695.1 uncultured Rhodanobacteraceae bacterium | reverse complement strand
CCGTGAATCCGGATCAGCGCGTCGCGCTCTCCGAGCGCCGCGCGGCGTGGATCTCGCCCGCGAACGACGTCGGCGCGGTGCCGGCCGATCTGCCGCTGACCGGGCTTTCGATCACGCTGAAGCGCTCGGCTGCGCGCCAGCAGGCATTCGATCAACTTCTGAACGACCAGCAGGACCCGGCGTCTCCGGACTATCACCACTGGCTGTCGGCGAGCGAAATCGGCGAGCGCTTCGGCGCGACGCAGCACGACATCGACGCCGTCGGCGCGTGGCTTCGCTCGCAAGGCCTCGCCGTCGACGCCGTGTCGAACAGCCGCTTGCGCATCCGCTTCAGCGGCAGCGCGGCCGCGGTCTCGCGCGCGTTCGCGACCGCGATGCGTTATTACAACGCTGGCGCCGAGAAGCGCATCGCGAATGCGTCCGACGCCGAGATTCCGGCCGCGTTCTCCGACGCGGTCGCGGCGGTGCACGGCCTCACCGCCGTGCGCTTCAAGCCGGCGTTTCATCTGACGGCGCCGATCCAGGCGGCGGCCACGATGCGGCCCGCGTCGACGTACTGCCCGCAAGGCGCGACGACGTGCGACTACAACATTTTCCCGTCCGACTTCGCGACGATCTACAACCTGAACCCGCTCTACAACCAAGGCATCATCGGCTCCGGGCAGACCATCGCCATCGTCGGCCGCTCGCGCATCTATCAGACCGATCTCGACGAGTACCAGCAGCTCGCTGGCCTGGCAACACCGCCGCCGACGACGATCATTCCGCCGAACGGCACCGATCCCGGCCCGCCGCTGACCACGTGTCCCGACTCGACGCAGCCGGGCTGCGGCAATCCGTCCGATCAGGTCGGCGATCAGGCCGAAGCCACGCTCGACGTGCAGCGCGCGAACGCGACGGCGCCGGGCGCGCCGATCAAGCTCGTCGTCAGCTCGCAGACGAACTCCGTCGACGGCGTCGACATCGCGATCGACTACGCGATCGACACCGATCCCGTGCCGGCGAAGATCCTCAGCATCAGCTTCCTCTCGTGCGAGGCCGACAACGGCCGCTCGGTCGCCGAAGGGCTCGACCAGTATTTCTCGCAGGCCGCGGCCGAAGGCATCTCGGTATTCGTCGCATCGGGCGACGCCGGCGTCGCCGGCTGCGCAAGCCTCGATCAGGCACCGCAGCCGGGCGAGCCGGTCAGCACGAACGTGCTCTGCTCGTCGCAATACGTCACCTGCGTCGGCGGCACGCAATTCGCGGACGAGCAGAATCCCTCGCAATACTGGCGCTCGTCGGACGGCGCGGATTTTCTCTCGGCGCTCGGCTACATTCCCGAAGGCGCGTGGAACGAGCCGCTCAACGCCAGCGGCCATCCGCAGCTCGCCGCGACCGGCGGCGGCGTCAGCGCGTACATTCCGAAGCCCTCGTGGCAGACCGGCACCGGCGTGCCGGGCAACGCAGGGCGCTACACGCCGGATGTCTCGCTACACGCATCGACGAACGAAGGCTATTTCACCTGCGTCGCCGCCGAGGGCGGTTCGTGCCTCGTCACGCAAGGCAGCTTCACCTTCATCGCCGGCGGCGGCACGTCGGCATCGACGCCGGGCATGGCCGGCATCGCCGCGCTCCTGAACCAGAAGACGGGCACCGCGCAGGGCAACCTCAATCCGCGGCTCTACCAGCTCGCCGCGAACACGAGCGCAGCTGCGTTCCATGACGTCACGATCGCATCGAGCCACGTCTCGGGATGCACACTCGCGGTGCCGAGCCTGTGCAACAACTCGACGCCCGGCAGGACCGGCCTTACGGGCGGGCTCGCCGGCTTCGTCGTCGGCAACGGCTACGACGAAGCGACCGGCCTCGGCTCCGTCGACGCGACGAATCTCGTGACGCACTGGAGCGCAGCGGGCACGTCGTTCGACATGAATCAGGCCGGTCTCGGCGGCTCGTGGTACGACCCGTCCGAAGCGGGTCAGGGCATCGTCATGCAGGTGATGCCCGACTTCTACGGCGCGGGACAGGGCCTGCTCTTCGGCGGCTGGTTCACGTTCGACGTGACGGCAGCCGGCGGCCAGCGCTGGTACAGCGTGCAGGGCACGGTCACGTCGGCGAGCTCGGCGACGATGCCGATCTACATGTCCGAAGGCGGCAACCTCGACGCGCCGCCGTCCGTCGGCGTGACGACCGTGGGCCAGGCGACTCTCGCGTTCAGCGACTGCACGCACGGCACGCTGACATACGCATTCAGCGACGGCAGCGGCCGCAACGGAACCATTGCGCTCTCGCGGCTCGGCAGCAACGTCGCCTGCGTACCGGGCGGCGATTCGACGCCGCCGGGCTCGTACTACCTTTCCGGCGCATGGTACGACCCGGCGACCGCGGGCCAGGGCTTCGTGTTCGACATCGATCCGGTCGCGCACAACCTGTTCGCGGCCTGGTACACGTATGCGGCCAACGGCGCGCAGATCGGCGGTCCCGCGAGCGAGCGCTGGTACACGCTGCAGTCCAGCTTCACGCCGGGCAGCGGCCACGTTTCGAACGTGCCGATCTACCAGACGACCGGCGGCGTGTTCGATCAGACCTCGGGCGTGACCAGCACGCAGGTCGGCAGCGCGACGATCACCTACCACACCTGCAACAGCGCGACGCTGACCTACACGTTCAATGCGGGCTCCAATGCGGGCCATAGCGGCTCGATCGATCTCGCGCGCGTCGCGGCCGCACCGTCGAGCTGCACGCTGTAGTCTTTTTCGCGCCGCGCGCCCTGAACGTCTGACCTGTTCCTCGCCTTCGCCTGCCTTCCCCTCTCCCGCGCGCGGGAGAGGGGAAATGCATCAGTTGAAGCCGTTCGCGAAGATGATGTCGGAATTGATCTGCAGGGCACCGATCTCGGGCCAGTCGCCCGCGGACTGACGCGGGAAGCCGGGACCGCGCTGGTCCCACATGAGGCCGAGCGGGTTCGTGCCGCCGAAGATGTCCCACTGGCCCGGCGTCGGCACGTGCGTCTTCGTCACGCCGCCGTTGTCGGCGAGCGGGTGCAGGCCCGGATCCTCGTGCGAGGTGTCGGTCGGGCACGGCAGCAGGCAGTTCATCACGTTGTTGTTGCTGCCGTTCCAGCCGGCGCCGCTCGCGCCCGTCGAGTCGGCCGTGTCGAACGGCGCAGCCGTGTTGACGTTGTTGCTGATGATGGAGCTGTCGAGGTTGCCCGATGTCGTGATGTAGACGCCGGCCGCGAAGTAGTGGCCCGCGCCGTCGGTCCACGTGTGCGAGGTGTTGAAGGCGATCGTGCTGTTGTAGATGTTGAGCGGCCCGCGGCCGAACACGCCGCCGATCGTGTCGGCGAAATTGCCCGACACGGTGCTGTTGACGATCGACGTCGAGAGGCCCGTGTTGTCGGCGAACGCGGCGCCGCCCATGCGCCACGCCTGGTTGCCCGACACGGTCGAGCCGAGCATGAGGCTCGCACCGCGCGCGAACGCGCCGCCGCCGAACGACGGCGTACTGCCTTCGACGAGCGCGACGTTGTTCGAGAGCGTGCTGTAGAGCGAAACGAGGCCGCCGAGCGCATAGACGCCGCCGCCGCTCGCGTAGCCGAAGCCGAGCGCGTGCGCTTCGCTCATCGTGACCTGGCTGTTCGTCAGCTGCACGGCGCCCTCGGCCCAGATGGCGCCGCCGAGCGCCGAGTAGCCGGCCGTGCTGACCGTGTTGCACGTCGTCACGCGCACGTTCGTCAGGAGCGCGTTGCCTTGCGTGTGCACGCACGAGCCGGTCACGGTGTTGTCGCTCCGGTACTTGAAGCCGTAGCCGATCGAAAGGTCATTGACGACCAGCGTGCCGCTGCCGAGGTGATAGAGCACCGCGCCGCTGAGCGTGCCGTCAATCATCAGCTTGTTCTCGCCAGGACCGTCGATGGCGAGGTTGTTGGCGCCGAACACGATCGCGCCGGTGGTCAGCGAGATGCGGCTGCAGGAGAGGCCGCTGAGATCTACCGTATCGCCGTCGACGGCGGCCTCGACCGTATCGCGCAGGCTGCCGGGACCCGCGTCGTCGCAGTTCGTGACCGCCGTCGCCGGGCGCGTCGGCGCCGGCGGCACGATCACCTGCGGGAAGCGGGACGCCAGCTCGCGCAGATCCGCCTGGCGCGCCGTCGCGGTGTTCGCGAACGAAACCGAGGCGGCACAGACCGCGGCGAGTCCCATCGCCAGCGGGTGCATCCTGAGCGCGCGAACGCGGCCCGTAAGACCCATCGTCGTCATCTCTCTCTCCGATATGCGGATCCCTCCGATCCGCTCGCACCGAAGAACGCCCAAGGAGCGCGATTTGAGACAACGCCGGTTTCCAGCAATCGCGCCCGGACGCGGCGGCCCCGCCGGCAGGGCCCTCAGCTCGCCGCGAGCGTGCCGAGGAACGCTTCGCCGTAGCGCGCGAGCTTGCGCTCGCCGACGCCGCTGATCGCGCCGAGCGCATCGAGCGTCCGCGGCTTCTCGCGCAGCATCGCGAGCAGCGTCGCGTCGTGGAAGATCACGTACGCGGGCACGCCCTGCTCGCGCGCGAGACGGCCACGAAGATCCCGCAGCGCGTCCCACAGCGGCGCCTCGTGCGGGGCGATGTCCAGGCTCGCGCGTGCGCGCTCGCCGCGCGTCTTCTGGCGCGCGCGCTTGCGCTCGCCCTGGTCGGCCTGGCGGCGAAGATGCACCGGCGTCGCGCCGCGCAGCACGTCGCGACTCGCCTCGGTGAGACGCAGCGTCCCGTACCCTTCGTCGTCGGGCGCGAGAAGACCCGCCGCGACGAGCTGGCGGAACACGCCGCGCCATTGCTGCTTGTCGAGCTCGGCGCCGACGCCGAATGTCGAGAGCTGGTCGTGACGTAGCGCCGTGATGCGATCGTCCGCCTCGCCGCGCAACACCGAGGTCAGGTGCACGACGCCGAACCGCTGGCCGGTGCGATAGACCGCCGACAGTGCCTTCTGCGCGACGACGCTCGCGTCCCAGCGCTCGGGCGGATCGAGGCAGTTGTCGCAGTTGCCGCAATCGTGGTCGTAATCCTCGCCGAAATACGCGAGGAGGCGCCGGCGCCGGCACGCGGTCGTCTCGCAGTAGGCGAGCAGCGCATCGAGCTTGCCGCGCTCGACGCGCTTGCGCTCGTCGCCCGATTCGGACTGCGCGATGAGCTGCGCGAGCGTGACGACATCGCCGAGCCCGTAGCAGAGCCATGCATCGGCAGGGAGCCCGTCGCGACCGCCGCGTCCGGTTTCCTGGTAATAGCCTTCCATGCTTTTCGGCAGATCGAGATGCGCGACGAAGCGCACGTCGGGCTTGTCGATGCCCATGCCGAACGCGATCGTCGCGACCATGACGATGCCGTCCTCGCGCAGGAACCGCTGCTGGTTGCGCGTGCGTGCCGCCGCATCCATGCCGGCATGGTACGGCAGCGCCGCGACGCCTTCTTCGCAGAGCCACTCGGCCGTGTCCTCGACCTTGCGCCGCGACAGGCAATAGACGATCCCGGATTCGCCCGCATGCGCGCCGAGGAAATCCTTGAGCTGGCGGCGCGGATCGTCCTTCTCGACGACGCGGTAGCAGATGTTCGGCCGGTCGAAGCTCGCGACGAACTGCCTCGCCGTATCGAGCGAGAGCCGCTCGACGATCTCGCGCCGCGTCGGCGCATCGGCGGTCGCCGTGAGCGCGATGCGCGGCACGTCCGGAAAGCGCCCGTGCAGCACCGTGAGCTGCCGGTATTCCGGCCGGAAATCGTGGCCCCACTGCGAGACGCAGTGCGCCTCGTCGATCGCGAACAGCGAGACCTTGCCGCGCCCGAGCATGTCCAGGCAGCGCTCGGTGAGCAGCCTCTCCGGCGCGACGTAGAGCAATTTCAGCGCGCCGCTCGCGAAGCGCTGCTCGACCTCGCGCTGCGCGAACGAATCGAGGCTCGAGTTCAGGAACGCGGCCTCGACGCCGAGCTGGCGCAGCGCGTCGACCTGATCCTGCATCAGCGCGATCAGCGGCGAGACGACGATCGCCGTGCCGTCGCGCAGCAGGGCCGGAATCTGGTAGCACAGCGACTTGCCGCCGCCGGTCGGCATCAGCACGAGCGCATCGCCACCCGACGCGACGTGCGCGATGATGGCCTGCTGCTCGCCGCGGAACGCGGGATAGCCGAAGACGGTCTGGAGAATGCTGAGTGCGGATGTCGACATGTTGGCGATGCTAGCAAACGGGCCCGCTGCGGCGGCGCTGTCGCTGCAGCCCGCGCTTCCCGATTGCGACGACGCGACGCCACGGCCATCGTGGCCGCTTCGCCGCATGAACGCGATGGGATATCGCGGCCGCCGCCTGTAAGCGACTTGCGATCGCGCGCGTCTGCGCCGCGGGCCCGACGCACGCAACGGATCGATCGCCGTCACCTGCCCCGGGCGAAAGACGTCCGCATCGCCGCCTCAGAACATGATCTGCGCACGCAGCTCGACGATCGTCGGATCGAGCGACAGGTTGCCCTTGTCGCTGTATGCCTTGACGTAGTTCGCCTGGAACTTGAAGTGCGAAGTCAGGTACCAGTTGGCGCCGAGCGTCCAGTCGTGCTCCCTGCCGCCCTGCACCGGCGCATCGTTGAGATCGACCTCGCTGTAGCGGAGCAGTAGCTCGAATGCGCCCCACGGATTCTTCGGCTTGATGTTGTTCGTGTTGCCGGCCGCATACGGGCGGCTTTCGCCGGTGAGCACCCAGCTGCCGAAGACGTAGGCACCGGACGCGGCGTAGTCGGGATTCGCGCCGGTGCGCGAGACGTCCTCGCGCAGCCATTCGCCCTGCAGCGACCAGGGACCTGCGATCCACAGCCCTTCGAGGCCGCCGCGATCGACGCGTTCGGCGCCGGAAAGCGCGCCGCTCGAGACCAGCCGCACCGGCGAGAGTCCGGACTCGGGCGGCGTCGAAATCGTCACGCTCGGCGAGTGGGACACGCCGCGACCGTCGGTCGTCGAATCGCGATCCTCGCGCGAGGCCGAGATGCCGAGATGGACGACGTCGCCGTCCGCCTTGCGCGGCGTCCACGCGGCCCGGCCTGCGAGCGTCGTGCCGTCGTTGTCGCCGAGGAGGTCCTGCCCCCAGTAGTAGACGGCGTTGACGACATGCTGCGGGCGA
>CALFNI010000256.1 GCA_937902695.1 uncultured Rhodanobacteraceae bacterium | reverse complement strand
GAACGGGCCGAGCTTCCAGCCATCTCCCCAGCGGATTACGAAGTCGACATCGCGCGCGGTGTCGGCGATGTCGGCCAAGTGATACGCCGTGTAATGGAAGAGGTCGCGGAACATCGCCCACAGGAACTGCGCCTGCGGGTCGCTCGAAGCGCGGAGCTTCGCGAACTTCGCGGCCGGGTCCCTGAGCGCGAGGATCGCGGCGACGTCGGCGCTCGTCTCCTGCGCGCTCGGCCGGTAGTCCTGCCTCGCGATATCCAGCACGAGGATGTCCTTGCCGGCTTTCCGGTAGACGCCGGCCCCGGTCTTCTGGCCGAGCGCGCCTTTCCCGATCAGCGCGGCGAGCCAGTCCGGCGTCCTGAAGAAGCGATGCCACGGATCGCCCGGCAGGGTGTCGGCCATCGTCTTGATGACATGCGCCATCGTGTCGAGGCCGACCACGTCGGCGGTCCGGTACGTGGCGCTCTTCGGCCGGCCGATCGCGGGGCCGGTCAACGCGTCGACGACGTCGAAGCCGAGGCCGAACGCCGCCGTGTGGTGCATCGTGGCGAGGATCGAGAAGACGCCGATGCGGTTGCCGATGAAGTTCGGCGTGTCCTTCGCGCGAACGACGCCCTTGCCGAGCGTGGTCGTGAGGAATGCTTCGAGGCTCGCGAGGATCGCGGGATCGGTCTCGCGATCGGGGATCAGCTCGACCAGGTGCATGTAGCGCGGCGGGTTGAAGAAATGGATGCCGCTGAAGCGGGGCCGCAGGCTCTTCGGAAGGGCCTCGGCCAGCGCGTTGATCGACAGGCCCGATGTATTGCTTGCGACTACAGCATTATCAGATAGATAGGGAGCAATCTTCTTGTAAAGGTCGAGCTTCCAGTCGAGCCGCTCGGCGATCGCCTCGATGACGAGGTCGCAGCTCCGGAGCCATTCGAGGTTCGCGTCGTAGTTGGCCGGGATGATTGCGGCGGCGCGGCCCTTCTCGCCGAGCGGGCTCGGCGAGAGCTTGCCGAGGTTCTGGATTGCCTTGATGACGATGCCGTTCTTGTCGCCGTCCTTGGCGGCGAGATCGAAAAGAATCGTCTCGACGTCGGCGTTGGCGAGGTGCGCCGCGATCTGCGCACCCATGACGCCGGCGCCTAGCACGGCCGCCTTGCGCACGCGCAGCGGGGGACTGACAACTCCAGTCATGCGGTTACTCCGAACTGTCAAATGAAATCGGGAAACTCACGGCGCGACGAGGCCCGCGGTCGCGAAGCGGATCAGGTGCTCGGCGGCGCGCTCGCGATGCGCTTCCTCCGAGACGGTGCCGCGGCGCTTCATCGGGCCGAAGTCGGCCATCGAATGGGTCAGGGCGCCGGTGATGAAATCGAGGCGCCAGTACAGCTCTTCCTTGCCGAGATGGGGCAAAAGACGCGTGAAAGCCGCCGCAAACTCGCGCAGGACGTGCCCGTAGTTGTCGGACAGGAACCTGCGCAGGCGCTCGTCGTGCTCGGCATACGCGCGCGCGAGCACGCGCATGAACGCGTGGCCCCCGGCCTCGTCGAGCGAGAGGTCGAGCGCCGGCCGGATGAACGCGGCGAGCACCTCGTCGAGCTTCGGAGCGTCGACGGCGAGCGCGGCGTTCAGCGCCTCGATGCGGCGCACGTTCAATTCGTCGAGGCGGCGCCGAAAGACCTCCTCGATGAGGTTGTCCTTCGACCCGAAGTGGTAGTTGACGGCCGCGAGATTCACGTTCGCCGCAGCGGTGACCTGGCGCAGCGACGCGCCGGCGAACCCGTGCCGCGCGAACAGCGTCTCGGCGGCGCCGAGGATGCGTTCCTTGGTCGAGAAGTGCGGGGCGTTCATGCGCGGCGGCGGAAGCGCTCACGAAAGGGGCCGGCGGGCCGGGTCAAACAAGCGTTTGAATCGTACGGCGGCGTGTGGCGCGAGGTCAAATCGGTGCGTCGAAGCGGTGTATATATCGGCTCGGATTAGCTAGAATTGGACGTGGATTTGTGAGCTAAGCCTGCGGATTGCCGCGTGTTTGCGGTTATAACAGCGGCGGGCTCGCCATCCTCCCCCCACGAAAACACGGAGACATGCAGCGATGGCGCTGGAGCGCACCCTTTCCATCATCAAACCCGACGCCGTCGCCAAGAACGTCATCGGCGAAATCTATGCGCGCTTCGAAAAGGCCGGCC
>CALFNI010000255.1 GCA_937902695.1 uncultured Rhodanobacteraceae bacterium | reverse complement strand
CTTCGGGTCGTCCCACGCGAGCGCTTTCGCGCGCGCGAAGCTCGCCGAGCCTTCGCCTTCGATCATGTAGCAGGCGAGCGTCCATGGGCTCCCCGAAAAACCGATCAGCGGCACGCGGTCGTCGAGCTCGCGGCGGATCAGGCGCACCGCATCCATCACGTAGCGAAGGTCGCGCTCGGGATCGGGCACGGCGAGCGCCTCGATACTGGCCGTCGTGCGCAGCGGATGCGCGAGCTTGGGGCCTTCGCCCTCGACGAAATGAAGACCGAGGCCCATCGCGTCGGGAATCGTCAGGATGTCCGAAAACAGGATCGCCGCGTCGAGCGCGAAGCGCGCAAGCGGCTGCAGCGTGACTTCGCACGCGAGCTCGGGTGTCTTGGCAAGCGCGAGGAAGCTGCCGGCGCGCTCGCGCGTCGCGCGGTATTCGGGCAGATACCGGCCGGCCTGGCGCATGATCCAGACCGGCGTCATGTCGACGGGCTCGCGGCGCAGCGCGCGCAGGAAGCGGTGATCGGTGGTGCTCGGGGACATCGCGAAAAATCCGTAGGAGAGGAGAACGAGGACTCGAAAACCGGAACGTGGGCCTAGTCGCCGGCTCCTTGGATCCCTTGCGAGAACATCACGCGAAACCCGCGCTTGATCTGTGCGTCGCGCGCATGCTCGAACGCGACGAGCGCAGCGTCGCGCTCGAGGAATACCTCGCGCTTGCTGCTGGCGCGCCCGCCCTGCTGTCCCCATTCGCGGAACAGCGTCCAACCGCCGAGCAGATCCTGCTGCAGGACGATCTGGTAGTAGCGCGGCGCCTCGGCGCCCGCGGTGCTGGACTGCATGAACAATCGCATAGGCCGCCGATTTTACGTACGTGCGGCGTCGGCCGCGATGTCTTTCGTCGATCCGCGGCAAAAGATCGCGGTGGAAACGGTCCTATGTCGCCGCAAGCACGCCGCGAACCGACGCTTCGTCGACATCCGGCACGATCTCCGCCGCGCCGATCCCGCGCCAGAGAATCAGGCGAAGCCGTCCGCTGACGTTCTTCTTGTCGAGCCGCATGCGCGCGAGCAGCGCGTCGGGATCGGCGCGCGGCGGCTCGACAGGCAGGCCCAGGCGCGAGAGGAGGCGGGCGAGGCGGCCGGTGTCTTCGGCGGGCGCGCGACCGAGCCGCGACGACAGCGCCGCGGCGAGCACCATGCCGATCGCGACGGCCTCGCCGTGCAGGAGATCGCCGTAACCGCGCTCGGCTTCGAGCGCATGCGCGAACGTGTGCCCGAAGTTGAGGAGCGCGCGCTCGCCCTGTTCACGCTCGTCGCGCGCGACGACGCCGGCCTTGTAGCGGCACGAGAACGCGATCGCTTCGGCGAGCGCGGCGTCGTCGAGCGCGTTCAGCGCGTCCGCGTTCGCGTCGAGCCACGCAAGAAAATCGGCGTCGCCGATCGCGCCGTACTTGACCACTTCGGCGAGCCCGGCTGCGTATTCGCGTCTGGGCAACGTCGCCAGCGTCGCCGTATCGATGAACACCGCGCGCGGCTGATGGAACGCGCCGACGAGATTCTTGCCGGCCGCAACGTTGACGCCGGTCTTGCCGCCGACCGACGAATCGACCATCGCGAGCAGCGTCGTCGGCACCTGCACGAAATCGATGCCGCGCATCCACGTCGCCGCGGCAAAACCGGCGAGATCGCCGACGACGCCGCCGCCGAGTGCGATCACGGCCGCGTCGCGGCTGGCGCCGAGCTTGGCGAGCGCGTCGAGCACGCGTGCCGTGTTGTCGAGCGTTTTGGCCGCTTCGCCGGCGGGCAGCACGACCGCATCGTGCGTGATCGCGCCGAGCGCGTCGCGCACGCGCGCGAGATACAGCGGCGCGACGTGGTCGTCGGTGACGACGAGCGCGTGACGTCCGCGGAGCGCGCTCGACCAGCCGCCGTTGTCGAGGAGGCCCGAGCCGATCCGGATCGGATAGCGCCGATCACCGAGCGCGACGTCGATGGCGAGCACGGCGCTCATGCCTCGGCGTCCGCGCGGTGCCAGTGCGTTTCGGTGAGGCCGAAGATAGGCCGCGCCGTGTGCGCCGCGCCGCCG
>CALFNI010000254.1 GCA_937902695.1 uncultured Rhodanobacteraceae bacterium | reverse complement strand
TTAACAGGCTTTAGCCTGTAGTGAAATCCTAAAACCGGGTCGAGATTTCCCTTAAATTTTACTTCAAAGGTTAAGCCCATCTGGAACTTCAGCGTGCGCGGATACGAGTACATGTTGCCGTTCGTGACCGCCGTCACGAAGGGGTTGTAGACGCCGTTCTGTCCCCAGTTCGTGTTGAAGTCCGAGTAGTTCTTGAAATTGAACACGTTGAAGAGATCGAGGCGCATGTACATGACGACGCCGCCGGTGAGGTCGAAATCCTTGTTGGCGGCGAGATCGACCTCGCGGATGCCGAAGATCTGCCCGCCCGCGATGAAGCGTCCGGTGCCCACCGCGTCGGTCGCATGCGGCGTGCAGGGTCCAGTCGTCGGACCCGGGGCGAAGAAGCAGGCGATGTCCGAGATCGGAATCGGCGTCTGCAGCGTCAGCTTGCCGGAGTAGGTCATGCCCCAGGGGCCGTCGATGATGCCGGTGGCGACGAGCCGGTGCTTGGCGACGCCCGACGAGGTGAGGAACGGATAGTCGGTGATGTCGGGCTCGTCGAGCGAGTAGTGCTCGCCGGACTTGCGGTTCTCTTCGGCATCCGTGTACGTGTACGCGACGGTGACGCCCCAGCCGGATGCCTTCGTGTAGGGCTTGTCGAGCGAGAGCAGCACGGAGTTGCTCTTCGTCTCGATGCCGTTCTTGCCGAGGATCAGCGTGCCGAACGGCTGGATCGGGAATCCCCACGGCTGGCCGTAGTCGCCATTGACGCCGGTGCCGAAGAACGATCCGTCCGGACGGCGGTTGCCGAGGATGAACGCGAAGCCGTCCTTGCTGACGATGCGCGAGAGCGCGACGCTCGTGTTCCACTCGCCGACCTGGTTGCGCATGCCGATGCTCGCCTGATCCGAGTAGGGCACCTTCAGGTTGTTGTTGAGAAGGTCGATCTCGCGGCCGCCGCCGGTCGGGCTGACGAGCGAGCGCAGGTTGTTGATGTCGTAGAAGCGCGGATCCCAGTTGACGCAGTTCGACGCCGTCGTGTCGCACGGAAGGCCGTTCGGCGAATTGAAGAACACTTCGTACGACGGGAACGTCGCTTTCGATTCCTCGAGCTGCATGTAGTCGAAGCTGTCGCGGTCGTACGAGCGCCCGATGCCGCCGAAGAAGACGTGCTGCTGATCGGCGTTCATGTCGTACGAGAAGCCGAGGCGCGGCTGCCATTCGTCCTTGGGTGCGTCGCGGTTGCTGCCGGAGGAGATGTAGTCGTTGATGTTGATGCCGCCGAGCGCGAGCGTCTGGCCGTAGGTCTGTCCCGCCGGCGCGTTCGGATCCTGACTGCCGAACGCGGCGACGACGTCCGACGGCGTCCTGTAGTTGAGATACGCCGGCGTTTCCTCGTAGTCCCAGCGCACGCCGAGGTTCAGGGTCAGGTGGTCGTTCACCTGCCAGTCGTCCTGGATGTACGTGCCGAACTGCTTGTTCTTCGATTCGGCGGTGCCGTTGCCGACGCCGGCGAGCGGCACGCCGAAGAACGCCTTGTACGGATCCTGGTCGGCGCCGGCTGCGGTGACGTTGAAGAAGAACTGCGGATTGGCGGGATTGATCTCCTGCGTCGAGAGCTTCACCTCCTTGTACTTGAGGCCCATCTTGACCAGATGGTCGCCCTCCCAGTGCAGGTCGGTCAGCGAGAAATCGTCCTGCAGCGCCGGACCTTCCTGACCCTTGTTCTGGAAGTTCGCGCCAGCGCCGACATTCAGCAGCAGGCGGTTGTTGTCGGACGCGACGGCATAGACCGATGCGTTGCCGTTGGTGACCGGGCGCGGACCCCATGACGTGTCTTCCCAGGTCAGGTGCGCATCGTTCTGCCAGCGGTCGGCCGTGTGCAGCCAGCGCAGGTCGGCGCGCTTTTCGTCGTTGACGATGTCGCTGCCGAACGAGGCGGCATCCTGGTCGCCGACGTTGTCGCGCTGCTTCTCGCTGCGATATTTGCCGGTGAGCTCGAAGAGATCGGAATCGGTCGGGCTGTAGTCGAGCTTGCCGAAGTAGAGATCTTCGTGGAACGGCAGCGTCGTCGGCCCTATCTGGGCGGCGACGTCGGGCGGCAGCGGACCCGGCGGATTGTTGCCTTCGACGACGGCCGTGGGGGTCACGAAGTCCTTGCCCTCGTACGTGAAGAAGAAATGCATCTCGTCCTTGATGACCGGGCCGCCGAACGCGAGGCCGTATTCCTTCTCGTGGGTCTGCACCTTGTCGCCGGCGTCGTGCTCGCTCGGCGTCATCGCGCGCCAGCCGTCGCCCGTGTACGAGCAGAACTCCTCGCCGTGGACCTCGTTCGTACCCGAAT
>CALFNI010000253.1 GCA_937902695.1 uncultured Rhodanobacteraceae bacterium | reverse complement strand
GAAGCCGCGATCACGCCGCGTACGCGCGCGATCTGCGTCGTGCATTACGCAGGCGTGGGCTGCGAGATGGACGCGTTCGGCTCGATCGCCGCGCGTCACGGCCTCGCGATCGTCGAAGACGCGGCGCAAGGCATCCTCGCCACCTACCGCGACCGGCCGCTCGGTGCGATCGGCGCGTTCGGCGCGCTGAGCTTCCACGAGACGAAGAACATCATCGCGGGCGAAGGCGGCGCGCTGCTCGTCAACGATCCGCATTTCGTCGAGCGTGCCGAGATCATCCGCGAGAAGGGCACGAATCGCGCGCAGTTCTTTCGCGGCCAGGTCGACAAATACACGTGGGTCGACATCGGCTCGTCGTATCTGCCGAGCGAGATCCTCGCGGCATTCCTGGCGGCGCAGATCGAGGAGGCCGAGGCGATCACGACGCGCCGCCTCGCGCTCTGGAACCACTACCACGAAGCGCTGGCGCCGCTCGAGGCAGCCGGACGCCTGCGCCGGCCCGTCGTGCCCGCGCATTGCACTCACAATGCGCACATGTACTACGTTCTGCTCGACGGTCTCGACGCGCGAACGCGATTCATCGCCGCGCTGAAATCCGACGACATCCATCCGGTGTTCCATTACGTGCCGCTGCACAGCGCGCCGGCCGGCCGCAACTACGGACGCACGTCGGGCGACCTCGGCGTGACCGAACGCACGAGCGAGCGTCTCGTGCGCTTGCCGCTCTGGCTGCCGGACCTCGATCAGGCGCGCGTGATCGATGCGGTGAAGGCGTTCCTTGCATGAACGACGCGCCCGACATCTCGGTCGTGAGCCCGGTCTACTGCTGCGCCGACTGCCTGCGCGCGCTTTGCGGCCGCATCGACGCCGCGCTCGCGGCGACCGGTGCGAGCTACGAGATCGTGCTCGTCGACGATGCGAGTCCGGACGCGGCGTGGCCGGTCATGTGCGAGCTCGCCGGCGCCGACCCGCGCATCAAGGCGGTCGCGTTGTCGCGCAACTTCGGCCAGCATTGCGCGATCGCGGCGGGGCTCGAGCATGCGCGCGGGCGCTGGATCGTGGTGATGGATTGCGATCTGCAGGATCGTCCCGAGGAAATCGCCGCGCTCTACGCCAAGGCGCGCGAGGGCTTCGATGTCGTCTTCGCCGAGCGCGAGGTCCGGCGCGACGGCTGGTTCAAGCGCAACTCCTCGCGCGCGTTCATCGCGCTCCTCAACTGGCTCAGCGGCGCCGACTACGACTATCGCACGGCGAACTTCGGCATCTATGGCCGCGCGGTCATCGATGCCGTGCGCAGCATGGGCGACCGCGCGCGGTTCTTTCCGGTCATGGTGCGCTGGACCGGCTTCCGACGCACGTCGATTCCGGTGCAGCACGACGCGCGCGGCAACGGCGGCAGCTCCTATTCGTTGCGCAAGCTCTTGAAGCTCGCTCTCGACATCATGCTGTCGTACTCGGACAAGCCGCTCCGGCTCGTCGCGACGGCGGGCCTGGTCATCTCGATCGTCGCGCTCGCGATGACCGCGTTCAGCCTGTACCGGTACCTGCACGGCGACGTGACGGTCGCGGGCTACACGAGCGTCATCGCGTCGATGTGGCTGCTCGCCGGCGTCATGCTGTTCTGCATGGGCATCATCGGGCTTTATGTCGGACGCGTGTTCGAAGCCGTGAAGTCGCGTCCGATCTTCATCGTTCGCGAGCGCATCAACCTGTGACAGGCGCGGATGCCGTCGTCCTGCGCGAATCGCCGCTCGAAAGCGCGCGCTTCGGTCTTCGCGTCTTCCGCTGCGACGTCTCGACGATCGATGCCGCCGCGATCGCCGATGCGATAGAGCGCGAGCGCGCCGACGTGCTGATCTTGCGCGTGCCGGCCCGGGAGATCGGCGCCGTGCGTGCGCTTGCGGCATCCGGTTTCGCGGCGATCGTCGCGGATACGCTCGTGTACTACGACATCGAGTTGCTTGCGGGCGCGCCGGAGCGCGACGCATCCGTGACGTTGCGACCTGCCGCGATCGCAGAGGGTGCGCAACTCGCGCACATGGCGCGCGAAGTCTTCGCCGGCTATGTCAGCCACTATCACGCCAATCCGCTGTTCGAGCGCGCAAGGATTCTCGACGGCTATGCCGAGTGGGCGGCACGGCACCTGGAACAGGGCTCGGCGTCCGGCGCATGGTTCGTCGAGCGCGAAGGCGCGGCAGTCGGATTCTCGTGCTACCGGATCGACGCCGTGTCCGGTGTCGCGACCGGCGTTCTCAACGGCATCCTCCCTGCGGCTCGCGAGCGCGGCGCGTATCGCGCGATGCTGCGCGCGATGCTCGGGGAGTTCGCCGGAATGGGTTTGCGACGCTTCGATATTTCGACGCAGGTGCACAACATCGCCGTGCAGCGCACGTGGGCGTCGCTCGGCCTTCGCCTTCGGCACGCGAGCAATACCGTGCACATCAACGCACTGCGTGGAAACGCCGCGAATAGGCGCTAGCGCTTCAGCCAGTCGAGATTCGCCCTCGCGGTTGCGTAGATCCAGATTTCGTAGCCGGCATCCGTCAGGATGCGATCCGGCGTTCCGGCTTCGCGGATCAGGACATCGCGACCGACTTTCGCGATTTCGCCCTGCTCGAGCGCGAGGAAGAAGCTTTCCTCCGCCGGCGTATCGAAGCACGCCTTCGAAACGAGCCATCGGACCGGTTCGAGACGCGGTGAAAGCCTGACGGCGCAGAGGGTGATAGCGCCGCGCGATGCGACGGTCGTCACGTTGGCCCTCCAGTACGTCGCGTAGCCATGGTGGATGCCGGTCTTCTCGAGCGCGGTCTTCAGACGACATATCGCGGCCGGCGCGTCGCAGTCGCGGTCGAACGCGAGCGTTCCGGCCCGAGGCGCGACGAGCAGCATCCCGCCGCCGCAAAATGCGGCCACGAAGAGCACGGCCAGCGCAATCGCATACGCGCTCGCCCGCAACCGGCACCATACGATCGCCATGAACGCCGCAAGGCACAAGAGTGCCGGCGCTATCAGGTAGCGGGCGGCCGAAGCATCGACTGCGAGCGTCCCGACCATCAGGACGCCGAGCACGACGAGCAGCATCGCGCCGGATACGCGGGCAAAGAACCGACATTCCGCGCTGCCAGGTCCGTTGCCGGCCGGGGCAATCAGGACGAGGACCGCGGCAAGCCCGAACACGCCGACGCGCGCGATCCCGAGGGTCCGCACCCATCCCGCAGGCGCATTGCCATAGCCGATCAGCATCGGCAAGCCTCGCGATACCGTTTCGAGGCTATGCGTCCATGCACCGACCCGGTTCAGCAGGCGCGCGGTGGTGCC
>CALFNI010000252.1 GCA_937902695.1 uncultured Rhodanobacteraceae bacterium | reverse complement strand
GCCGCGATAGGTCGTCCAGATGACACTGGCGTACGGGAAGGCATCGAACGCCGCGCCCGGGCGGTCGTTGCGCAGATCCTGCGCCGCGCGCCAGGGGCGGAACGGGGTGATCACATCCTGCTGGTTGACGAACTCGTCATAAAACGCATCGCCGCACAGCGCGTAGATCTTCGTTGTGGGCAGAAACGCGCCCTGCGCCTTGCGCGCCATCGAGCGGCGGATGCCGTTGATGATCGGGCGCAGGCTATTTTCGGTCTGCGCCGAAAGATCGAACGGCACTTCGGCTGCCGGCGTGATGCCGAACTCGTCGAACCAGTCGTACTTCACGGAGCCGTCGGCGTCGAGCAGCATCCCCTGCACGGCGGCCAGGCGGTGATACTCCCACGTGAATTCGATGTTGCGCGTGAGGCCCGTCGGTCCATTGAGCCGGCGTGCGACT
Organism: uncultured Rhodanobacteraceae bacterium; assembly: GCA_937902695.1. Taxonomy (GTDB): domain Bacteria; phylum Pseudomonadota; class Gammaproteobacteria; order Xanthomonadales; family Rhodanobacteraceae; genus Dokdonella_A. The sequence continues at coordinate 2,880 of CALFNI010000252.1, read as the reverse complement.
TCCGCCTGCACCTGCATCAGCTCCGACTCGGTGCCGAATGCGCGAATGTCCTGAATTTCGTTCGCGTACAGCGTATCGGCGTGCATGACGCGCGGCACCTTGAAATACCGGGCTTCGCGCTGCTCCGTCGTACGTTTCGTGCCTTCCTGACCGCGTTCGCTGAACGGCACGATGACGAGCTTGCCCTGACGCTGCTCGACGGCGAGCGCCGTGGTGCGGATCGGATCGGGTTCGAAGACATCGAGATCGCCGAGACCGGTCGGCTGGTACGGGTACTTGTCGACCGCGGTCGTCAGTTGGATGGTCGTAAACGCATCCTGGTGAAACACGTCCAAACTGGCCATTATTTGGCTCCAGAAATAATAATGGCCGCTTGCGCGGCCGACTGTTATCGGGGAAAGAGAAGGAACTGCGGGGGATCAGCGGACGATGACGCCCTGCGCGGCGAGCTGCGCGGTACCGGTGCTGATCTGTGCCGCGGAGGCGCCGGTCGGCCAGAACAGTTCGAAGCCGTTCACTTCGCAGTCGCGCGTGACGACGGTGCCCGGCTGATCTGCATCGGTCACATCGACGTTCGCGAACGAGAGCGCGGCGGCGACCTGCGAGCCATCTGAGGCGGTGAGGCTGAGCGGCACGAAGATCTGCGACAGCGCGGACACCGTCACGTCGAATTCGTCTCCAACCGCGAAATCGTCCGCGCCGTCGGCGATCACAAACTTGATCTGGTCGTTGAATGTCGCGGCGACGGCGACGTCCCCGATGACGTCGCCCGTCGGATCGAACACACGGAATGTGCCGCCATTTGCCGCAGCCGTCGTGCAACGCACGACATAGACACCGGGTTGCGCGCCGCCGACGACGGGGGTGGTTGCATCGAGCGTGAATGTGCCGTTTCCCGTGTTGCCGGCCTTCGCCACAGCTACCGCAGTGCCACCAGTCTTTTTGCCGAGTACCTGGCCTGCCTGAATCTTCGCGGCGCCGCTGAGCGTCGCGCGGTCGCGCGAGCGGTGGCCGCGCGCTTCACTGACCAGAAAGCCACCGTCGTGGCGGCCTTCAACGAGAGGGGTTTGACTCATGATGGGATACCTTCCTGTTCGTTTGACGGGTTGAGCGGCTTAGCGCTGGCGCGCGGGCCGTGCCTTTTGCATTGCCGTGTCCCAGCTCGAGGCGATCGCCTGCGCCGAGCTGGCACCGCGCTCGCCGCCGGCGCCGAGCGACGGATTGCGGCGCGAAGCAGGCGCCGCGGCGGCTGGCGCCGGCGTATCGTTGAGCACGGCAAGCGCCTGCTTGCGCGTCATCGACGTCTTGAACGCCAGATTGGCGGCAAGCACAGGATTCTTTCCGGCCGCGGCCGAGCCCATGATCGAGGCACAGCGCATGCGTTCGCGGCGACGGGCTTTCGCTGACGCGCTGCTGCCGCGCATCTCTTCCTCGTCATCATCGTCGTCTTCGGCATCCGGATCGTCATCGTCGTCCGGGTCGCCGCCTTCGGCACGCTTGCCCTTCTTGCCGCCCTTGTCGTCCGGATCATCCGGATCCGAATCGTCGCTCTCGGCGCTCTTACCTTTCTTGCTGTCACCGTTTTCGCGATTCTGGTCGTCCGGATCCGGATCATCGTCCTCGGCGCTTTTGCCCTTCTTGCCGCCCTTGTCGTCCGGGGGCGGAGTGTCGTCGCCGGCGCGCGCCGGCACTTTCGCGAGGTGGGCGAAGCTGAGCCCACGCGAGGTCAGATTGCGAAGCAAAGTACTCATTTGATGGCCCTGTTGGTGGGGGAATCAGCCCAGCTCGTCGAGCAGGGACGCGAAGGCCTCGTCGGGCGCCATGACAGCGTCCGCGAAGCCGATTTCGACGCCGGAGGCGCCGAGGAATGTGCCGGCTTCGGTGTCGCGCACCTTGGCCGTAGAAAGCTTGCGATTGCGGGAGACGGTCTCCACGAACAGTTCGCCCATCGTGTCAACATCGGCCTGATAGCGATCGAGCGCGGATTTCGATAAGGGCTTCGCATCGCTGCCGTCCGCCTTCTTCGCGCCGAAGTGAATCAGCGTGACTTCGATACCGGCCTTCGTGAGCGCCTGCGAAAAATCCACGTGCATGCAGATCACGCCGACGCTGCCGGTGCCGCCGGTGCGCGGCACGATCACGCGGCTTGCCGCGCTCGCGATCGCATAGGCAGCGGAGAAAGCGCTCTCGGTCAGGATCGACCAGACCGGTTTCGTCGAACGCGCGGCATAGATCGCGTCGACGAGATCGAAGCATCCGGCAACCTCGCCGCCCGGCGAGTCGACGTCGAGCACGATGGCGCGCACGCTTTCGTCATTCATCGCCATGCTCAGGTTCGCGCGGATCCCGTCGTAACCTGTCATGCCCGAGTACGGGCGCATCTCGCCAAGCTTCTGCACGAGCGTTCCTTCGATCGGAATGATCGCGACACCCGCAACAACCTCATATGGCCGATAGTCCGCGCGTTCCTCGGATTCGAAGCCGTTGAGAAAAGCCTTCGCGCCCCCGCCGGCGAGCACGACCATGTCGCCTGACGAACGAAACAGCTTCGTGATGCCGAATCGGTCCGCCAGCGCGGCCATGACGATTTCAGCCTTTTGCGGAGCGATCGCGATCGGCGTGTTGAAAAGCCGCGTTGCAAGGTGCGGATAGTTGCTCATGCTGGCTGCGGCTCCTGAGGAGGTTCATCGGTGCGCGTTGCCATTTCCGCGCCGCCCCATTCGGGCAGTTCGAGGCCACGTTGCTTGAATGCCGCGACTTCGATCTCGCGCTGGTCGAGCTGCTCTTCCCAGTCGAGTCCCTGCTCGGCGCATTCCTGTTTCAGGGTGGACAGCCCGGCATCCATCATCAGGATCGAGCCCTGCGGTTCCTTCACCGGAT
>CALFNI010000251.1 GCA_937902695.1 uncultured Rhodanobacteraceae bacterium | reverse complement strand
CTCGATCACATGCTCTTGTGCGGTCCGCCGGGCCTCGGCAAGGCGACGCTCGCGGGCAACTGAGCGCGCTGACCGCGGCCGCTTCGCGCGAACGACGCGACCGGGGCTGATACAATAAGGGCTGTCACGACCGACCTCCGGCCATGATCGTCCTCGACGGGCAGCCCGCGCTGTCCGCATTCCGCATCGACAGACTCAATTCGGAACTGGCGCGCCACGCGCCCGGCTGTCTCGTGCGCGCGGCGCGCTTCGTCTTTTTCGTCGACGCCGACGATGCCCCGATCGATACCGGCACGCTTTGCGAGGTCATCGAGGCGTCGCCGGACGCTGCCGCGAGCGCGGCGCTGTGGATCGTCCCGCGGCTCGGCACGCGCTCGCCGTGGTCGAGCAAGGCAACCGACATCCTGCGAGGCTGCGGCGGCCCCGTGCGGCGCATCGAGCGCGGCATCGCGTTCGATCTCGACGGCGCGCCGGCGCGCGACAGCGCCGGATGGCATGCCGTCGCGCGTGCGTTGCACGATCCGATGACGCAATCGGTGCTCGATTCGCTGGCGCGCATCGACACGCTGTTCGACACGGGCGCACCCGCGCCGCTCGAGCGCGTCGCGCTCGCAGGCGACGCGGCAAAGGCCCTCGATGCGGCGAACGCGCGGCTTGGCCTCGCGCTCGCGCCCGACGAGATCGCCTACCTCGCCGAAAACTATGCCGCGCTCGGGCGCGATCCGTCCGACGCCGAGCTCATGATGTTCGCGCAGGCGAACTCCGAGCATTGCCGGCATAAGGTCTTCAACGCCGACTTCACCGTCGACGGCGTCAAGCAGGCGAAGTCGCTGTTCGCGATGATCCGCAACACGCACGCGGTGTCGCCGGCGCATACGCTGTCGGCGTATCACGACAACGCGGCCGTCATCGAAGGCTCCGGCGCGCAGCGCTTCTTCGCGCAGCCGGAAACGGACCGGTACGCGGCCCGTCGCGAGGAGGTGCCGTTCGCGATCAAGGTCGAGACGCACAATCATCCGACCGCGATCTCGCCGTTCCCCGGCGCATCCACCGGGTCGGGCGGCGAGATCCGCGACGAAGGCGCGACCGGCCGCGGCGGCAAGCCGAAGGCGGGTCTCACCGGCTTCTCGGTCTCGCACCTGCGCATTCCGGACGTGCCGCGGCCGTGGGAGAAGAATCGCCCGCTGCCGCCGCGCTTCGCGTCGGCGTTCGAGATCATGCGCGACGGCCCGATCGGCGCCGCCTCGTTCAACAACGAGTTCGGCCGGCCCGCGCTCGGCGGCTATTTCCGCACGTTCGAGATCGAAACCGGCGAGCCCGGCGTTCGCCGCGGCTACGACAAGCCGATCATGATCGCGGGCGGACTTGCGAACCTGCGCAAAGCCGACGTCGACAAGAAAATGCTTGCCGACGGCGACGCCGTCATCGTGCTCGGCGGACCTGCGATGCTGATCGGGCTCGGCGGCGGCGCCGCGTCGTCGATGGCGGCCGGCTCGAGCTCCGAGGCGCTCGACTTCGCGTCCGTGCAGCGCGACAACCCCGAGATGCAGCGCCGCTGCCAGCAGGTCATCGACGCGTGCTGGGCGCGCGGCGCGGATAATCCGATCGTCTCGATCCACGACGTCGGCGCGGGCGGCCTTTCGAACGCGATTCCCGAAATCCTCAACGACTCGAATGTCGGCGGCCGCATCGACCTGCGCAGGATTCCGAGCGACGATCCGCATCTCTCGCCGATGCAGATCTGGTGCAACGAATCGCAGGAGCGCTACGTGCTCGGCGTGCGCGACGCCGACCTCGCGTTGTTCGAGGCGCTTTGCGAGCGCGAACGCTGTCCGTTCGCGGTCGTCGGCCGCGCGACGGCCGAACGGCGACTGCTCGTCGAGGACCCGGGCGCGCCGAAGGCGGATGCGAAGGTCATCGACCTTCCGCTCGACGTGCTGTTCGGCAAGCCGCCGCGCATGCACCGCGACGCCAGGCACGCGACGAAGCGCGTCGACCTCGTCGCCGACGTCGCCGGCATCTCGCTCGACGAGGCCATCGCGCGCGTGCTGCGCATGCCGTCGGTCGGCAGCAAGTCATTCCTGATCACGATCGGCGATCGCACGGTCGGCGGCCTTTGCGCGCGCGACCCGATGGTGGGGCCGTGGCAGGTGCCGGTGGCCGATTGCGCGGTGATGCTCAACGATTTCGATGGCTACGCCGGCGAAGCGATGGCGATGGGCGAGCGCACGCCGCTGGCGTTGATCGATCCTGCGGCGTCGGCGCGCATGGCGGTCGGCGAGGCGTTGACCAATCTCGCCGCGGCCGACGTCAAGCTCGACGAAGTACGGCTCTCGGCGAACTGGATGGCGGCGGTCGGGCATCCCGGCGAGGACGCCGCGCTGTACGACGCCGTCCATGCGGTCCGAAGGGAGCTTTGTCCCGCGCTCGGGATTTCGATTCCGGTCGGCAAGGATTCGATGTCGATGCAGACGCGCTGGACGGACGCGTCTGCGGCGGCGGAGCAGAAAACGGTCGCGCCGGTTTCGCTGATCGTCTCCGCGTTCGCGCGCACGCGCGACGTGCGCCAGGCGCTCACGCCCCAGCTCGTGCTCGACCAGGGCGATTCCGAGCTCTGGCTCGTCGACCTCGGCGCCGGCAAGGCGCGGCTCGGCGGCTCTTCGCTGCTGCAGGCGTTCAATCGCGGCGGCGGCCTCGCGCCCGACCTCGACGATGCCGGGATCTTCCGCCGGTTCTTCGCCGCGATCCAGGCGCTCAACGCCGGCGGACTCTTGCTCGCCTATCACGATCGCGCCGACGGCGGCGCCATCGTCGCACTGATCGAGATGGCCTTCGCCGCGCGCTGCGGCCTCGACATCGCGCTCGACGGCTGGGCCGAGCGCACGCTCTGCGATCTCTTCAACGAAGAGCTCGGCGCGGTCGTGCAGATCCGTTCCACCGATCGCGACGCCGTGCGCGCGGTGTTTGCCGAGCATGGCCTCGACAAGCTCGTGCACGACATAGCGCGGCCGACGCCGCGCGTGCGCTTCAGGCTCGCGCTTGGCGGCGAGACGCGCACCGAGTGGGAGTGGTCGGACCTGATGGAAGTCTGGTCCGAGACGAGCTACGCGATGCAGCGCCTGCGCGACAATCCGGCGAGCGCCGACGCGGAGATCGACTGGCGCTGCGACGTCGAGGATCCCGGCATCACGCCGAAGCTGACGTTCGATCCGGCCGACGACGTCGCCGCGCCGTACATCGCGACCGGTGCGCGGCCGCGCGTCGCGATCCTGCGCGAGCAGGGCGTCAACGGCCAGGTCGAGATGGCCGCCGCGTTCA
>CALFNI010000250.1 GCA_937902695.1 uncultured Rhodanobacteraceae bacterium | reverse complement strand
CATGTGGAACAGCAGCATTGCCTTGGTAAGCGCGCCGATGGCATCGACTTTCTGCCACATCGCGGTCCACGTCCCGGTGTTGTCCACACCGCGTCCCGCTTCCCTCAAGCTGCCGTCGGCGGGCAGGACGGCTGAGGCATCCACGAAACACGCTTGATCCGTGGGTCCATACAGCGGACTCGAGAATCCAGCGTCGGGCGTGAAGTGAAAACCCGACGTAAACGTCACATCGAAGTCCTCGGTCGCGCACAAACCGCTCGTGTAGCCACTCACCAGCAGGTGGCCGTCCGGCGGCTGGATCGCCAGAGACGTCGCGATGTGATCGGTCGGATCGCTGGTAACCGCTTGCGCGGCCTGCAGCGTGCCATCCGAAGTCAGATAGGCGAGCATCGCCTGTTGCTGCCCGCTCCCGTTGTAGTCGCCGGTCAGATAGAGCGAGCCGCCGGCATCCAGCTGCAGATCGTTCACGGTAGTTTGATGCCCCATATCGCCGTCGATGGCGATACCGCGCACGCCGTTGTTGCCAAAGCCGGTGTCGAAACTGCCATCGGAGTTGAGCGCACGCACGCTGACGACATTGCCCTGATTGCCGGCAACGTAGATCTCGCCGGTGGCGGCATCGATCGCGATTCCACGCAGCTCCGTCTGCTCGTAGCCGAAATCGCTGAACAGTACGTTGCCGTGTGCATCGACTTTCAGATATGCCGCATCACGTTCCGGAATTGCCGCGTCGCGGACCCAACCGGCGATCCAGATCGAGCCATCCGGATGTACGGCGACGGCATTGGCGCCGGCCAGACAGGAACCGTTCTCGGACAGCGGGTAGAGCGCGATGCCGCCTTGGCCGAAGCTCGGGTCGAGATCGCCTTCACGGGCGATCGCCTGATGCGCGGACAGGACGCACGACAACAGGCAGGCCATGAGAATCATGCGAATCGCAAGAACGGTGTTCACGATCTGGCCTCCCGGGGAACTGGCAAAGCGGTCCATTTCTCCCCCCGTGAATCGGCACGCTCCGGCCGTCCGTCGACGACCGCTTCAATGTCCGCCGACCCAGGAGGCCATGTGCGTAATCACCGTCATGCCTTTGTCGGGCGTGATCATGATGTTGGTGCCGGGGCAGGTGTACTTCGCGCCGCCGTGCGCGTTTTCGTGTTTGCAGGCTTTTGGCAGGTGCGCGCCGTACCACGCGTCGACCTTCTCGGTCGAGTCGGTGGTTTCGTATTGCGAGAGGCCGGAGCCGCTCGGCATGCCGTGCAGCCTGCTTCCAGCGTTCGGGTAAACCGGGAGGGAACTGTCGGCGGCAAACAAGGGCAGCGTCACCGCCGCGTAGGTCACTGCAACGAGCGAAGCGTGCATTCGGCTTGCCATGGCGCTCTCCCTGGAGGTCACGTGGGGCCAGCTTCGCGTCGGCGCGCTTCGTCGTCGTTGTCGTTCTTCTGGCAGATTTCCGGTATTTTTCCTGCTTCCTTGCAGTCGCTCTCGCGACGTGCCGTCCCCGGTTGCCCGCGCGCCGAAGAGCCCGCATCGAAGGAGTCGTCGGCGAAGGGCCCGTGGTTCAGCGAGGGACGGATGATCCCTGGGAGGGAGACGCGCCGCGGCCAAGGCGAGGCTATCGGTGTACGAGACGTCGGCCTCGTGGGCGTATAAACCCGCGCACTACAACCTTGCCGTGATGTACGCGAAGGGCGAAGGCGTTCCGGTCGACAGGCCGCGCGCAATGGCATGGGCGGCGCACGCGAAGCGATCTACGCTGACTCACGAAGGAAGAGTTCGTGCGAGCGATCGACAGACGGCTCGATCGCGTACGAGCAGCTTCGCGAAAGCACCAATCCGTATGATTCCGAGGTTCCGGCGCAACTTTGCGTTTTGGGGGTCCGGTCGGGTTCGCGCGCATACTGCGACGATTGCTCGCATCCGGGCCGAGGTCTCCTGAGGGGCTTCGCGAACTCCGGAGCTCGTGCTCGGCAACTCGCACGTCGGCGATACCGAATCCTCGAGGAGATCCCGATGTACGAACCATCCACCCGGTCCGATCTGATCCGTTTTGCCGGCGTCGCGGCCGGATCCATCGTCATCGACGTCTATCCGGGCGACGGCGAATGGACGCGACTCTTCGCCGACCTCGTCGGGCCGAAAGGACGCGTGTACAGCTTCGTGCCGGCCGAAGTCGCGCATTTCAAGAACGACCCGGTCGGCCGCATGCGAGAGCTTGCGCACGAGGCGGGCCGAGAAAATGTCGAAGCCGTGTCGGCAAGCGTCGTTGCGCTGGCGGATGTAACGCAGCCCGCCGACGTCCTGTGGCTGCACCTCTTTTACCACGATCTCCACACCGCACTGATCGAGGCCAAGGGCGCGACGGCGGCCGCCTTCAATCGAGCGGTCTACGATCAGCTCAAGCCGGGCGGCTCGTACGTCATCGTGGACCACGCCGCGACTGCCGGCTCAGGGACAAACGATACGCCGTCGTTGCATCGTATCGACCCGGCCTTCGTACGCAACGAGGTGGAGGCCGCCGGCTTCGTACTCGACGCGCAAAGCGCCCTGCTCGCGAGAAAAGGCGATCCGCATTCGGCCAAGGTGTTCGAGCCTTCGATCAAGGGTGAGACCGACCGCTTCGCCTACCGCTTTGTGAAGCGATGATTCTGAATCCGTTCGCGAAGATCGCGTCGCTTTCGGCCGCGGCGCGTAGGCGCCGCCAAGGCAAGCGAGCGCAATCTCGCGCGCAAGCGCGACGCGCCGGCGGCCGAGCGTGGCATGAAGCGATGCGACCGAAAGCGCGCTAGCGGACGCGCCGCATTCCTTTCGATTCGAGAAGATGATCGATCTTCTCGAAATTCCGTGAGGAATCCGCCCAGACGTAACTCAGCGTGGCGCGATCGATGTACTGCTTTTCGATGCTGACATCGGAGATACCGACGATCGTGCTCAGCATCTTGGATGCGCCGGCGCCCAGCAGGTACGACCCGTGGGAATTGGGCAGGCGTTCGACCGTGATCATCGAGCGCATCTGATCTCCGTGCGCGGAAGCGAATGCGGATTATACGCGCGCTATGGAAGCTCTGCCGCGCGGCAAGCAAAGTCGGTCCAGCGGATCAGCTACACGAGCTCCATGCCGCGGCTTGCGAGCGCCGCCCCGACAGACGGGGAATGGATGCCGGGATCTTTCCATTTGTACGAGATCGTCGCCCGATGGGCCTCTTCGAGCTCGA
>CALFNI010000249.1 GCA_937902695.1 uncultured Rhodanobacteraceae bacterium | reverse complement strand
GGGCTCGCGCCGTAGGCCACCCAGCGCCTGAGCTCTTCGCCGTAGCGCGACGGCTCGCGCGTCGCGAGCACGAGCTGCACGATGTACTCCTCGAGCTGCGGAGCGAGATGCATCTCGAGCACGGCTGCGCGCGCGGCGAACACCTGCGCCTGGCTCACGATGCGCGCCGGCGTCGCGGATGTCGCGAGCGCTTCGCGCGCGCGCTCGCGCGCGAGCTTCAGGATCGCGGCTTCGGCCGCTGCGTGCGGATAGTCCACGCGGACGTGCAGCAGGAAGCGGTCGAGCTGCGCTTCGGGCAACGGGTACGTGCCTTCCTGCTCGATCGGGTTCTGCGTCGCCATGACCAGAAACAGCGCCGGCAGCGCGTACGTATCGCGACCGACCGTGACCTGCCGCTCGCCCATCGCTTCGAGCATCGCCGACTGCACCTTCGCCGGTGCGCGGTTGACCTCGTCGGCGAGGATCAGGTTGTGGAAGATCGGGCCGCGCTGGAACTCGAAGCTGGTCGTCTGCGGTCGATAGATCTCGGTGCCGGTGAGGTCGGCCGGCAAGAGATCCGGCGTGAACTGCACGCGGTGGAAATCGCCTTCGATGCGCGCGGCGAGCTCCTTGATGGCGGTCGTCTTGGCAAGGCCAGGCGCGCCTTCGACGAGGAGATGCCCGTCGGCGAGGAGCGCGATCAGGAGGCGATCGATCAGCGCTTCCTGGCCGATGATGCACTGGCCGAGCTCGGTGCGGAGCGTCGCAAAGGCCGTGGCGGCCGCTGTGGGTTCTGGCATGTCCATAAGGTATCGGGGTTTTCCGGCAATGATCGCACGCCCGGCGGGCGGGCCACGCGCGGGTGCGGCCATGAGACAGCGCGCCGGGCCGGAAGTTTTACCGGCAGCGGCCGGGCGCGTTCAGCGGTTCAGCGCTTCGGCCAGCGTGACGGGCTTGCCGACCAGCCAGCCCTGCGCGTACCGGCAGCCGAGGTGGTGCAGCACCTCGCGCTGCTCGCGCTTCTCGACGCCTTCGGCAACGAGGTTGCAGCCGAGCGCGCGCGTCATCGCGACGATGACGCCGACCATCGCGACGCCGCGCGGCCGGTCGAGGGCGCGCACGAAACTCTGGTCGAGCTTGATCTGGTCGAAGTCGAGCGTCAGCAGGGGGCCGAGGTTCGAATAGCCGGTGCCGAAATCGTCGAGCGCGACGTGCATGCCGGCGGCGTGGCAGCGTGCGAGCAGCTCGGCGACGCGCGCGTTGTCGAGCACGAGGCTCTCGGTGATCTCGATCTTGAGCCGGTCCGGCGGCAGGTTGCGCTTGCCGAGCTCGGCGAGCATGCGATCGACGAGGCCGGTGTCGTCGACCTGCCGGCCCGACACGTTGAGCGCGATGAAGGGCAGCGGCTTGACGCCGCGCCGCCGGAACTCGACCAGCGCATCGCACGCGCGCCCGAGCATGTAGTCGCCGATCGGCAGGATCAGCGAGGTTTCCTCGGCCAGGCGGATGAACTCGGCCGGCGACACCCAGCCGCGCTCGGGATGGTGCCAGCGCATCAGCGCCTCGTAGCCTGCGATGTGGCCCGAGATGATTTCCTCGATCGGCTGCAATCGCACTTCGAGCTCGCCGCGATCGAGTGCCGCGCGAAGCTCGCTCTCGAGCCGGATCTTGTCGAACGCCGCGCCGGCATCCTGGCGCGAGTCCGTAGCGTCGAGCGCGTTCGGCACGGGTTCGTCGCCGGTCAATGTCGCCAGCGCCGAGCGATAGCGCGTGAGCTGGCTCATGAGCAGCGCGCGGACGACCGGATCGGCGGCGGCGAGGCGCTCGGCGAACTGGCGGCGATCGATCGGCGTCAGCGTGCAGTCGGTGAGCGCGCGCGCAGTCGCCGTGCGCGGCGAATCGTCGATGACGGCCATCTCGCCGAGCAGCATGCCGGGGCCGAGCAGCCCGAGGACCGTCCGCTCGCCGCGCTGCACGGTCGATACCTCGACCTCGCCCCGCTCGATCAGGAACGCGGTCGTCGGCGGGTCGTTTTCGGCAAATATCGTGCTGCCGGCTGGGATGTCGGCACGGTGACGGGACACGGGCGTTCCTTCGGAGAATCGATTCCGGAGCGTTCTGCCTGCATCTTAAGTGCCAATCGGGGGCGCGGGTCGAAAAAAAGAGGGCCGCTTGCGCGGCCCTCGATTTCGCGGTCGAGCCCTCAGGGCGCCGGAGGACCCCAAGTGGCGGTGCAGGTCACGTCGCCCGTCATGGTGGCGCTCGTCGACGCCGAGGTCGCCGTGCACGTCGTCGTCGGCGTACCGGTCCAGCCGACGAATGCCAGCGCCGTGTCCGGCGACGTGGCGCTCAGTCCCACGGTGGTACCGATGTCAAATGTGAACGTGCCGCACACCGTGCCGGCCGCCGGTGTCGGACCCGTGACACTGCACGCCGCAGCCTGATTCGGCGGCGAGAAACCGCCTCCGCTGGTGCTGAGGTTGACCGTATAGGTACCGTCGCCAGGGGGGCCTGGGGGCGTTCCGCCCGTGTCCGGCGCGACAACCTTGATCGTCAGGCTGTGGATGACCGGCGTCGTGATATCGACGTCCGCGGTCTGTCCCGCGGCGCTGATATGCAGGGTGCCGGCGGAGCCGGGCGTGCTCGATCCGGGAATGTCGCTGGTCGTGACCGAGCCGGTCGCGCAACCGGTGACGTCGGTGCGATGAGCGAACGTGCCCGTGCCCGTGTGGCCGTCGACGCTGCCGGTGCCGCCGCCGTCGAGCTGGAACAGGAATCCGATATCGACGTGGCGAAGCGGGATGCCGAGCGCATCGACGACGCAGACGGTGACGCTGGTCGTCGTGTTGCCGGTGATCGATTGCGGCGAAACGATCAGGCTCGCGGGCGCGAGTCCCGGATAGACGAACGTACCGGCGGCCGTGACGCGACGCTGTCCGTTCGTGATCGGATCCGTGCCGGCGCCCTGGGCAAAAATCGCCACTGCGTTCTGCACGCTGTTGACCGTGTAGGTCAGCGTCGAATGCGCGATGCCGTTCTCGTCGGTCGTGCCGACTGACGTGATTGAGCCGTGCACGCCGCGGCCGACCAGATAGGGCAGAACCGGACCGTTGTTGACAACCACGCCGGTAAGGTCGTTCTCGTTGAACGGCGAGGTCGTCGTAAGGTTCGTCTGGCTGTTAACCGATTGCACCGTGAGCGCGCTCATCAGGTCATCGTTGCCCGGGATGACATTGCCCTGCTGGTCGTGGTTGAACACGATCAGCGTGTCACCCGGATGCGCGCCGCCGCCGGCCGTCGTGAACGCGCCGTCGGTTGCCGTGAACGTGGTGCCGCCTTCCTGCGGATCGCCGTGCGTTCCCGAGATCAGGAATTCGTTGTCGTTCACCGCACCCGGGGCGCCGACCGGTTCGTCGACCGCGCCGAAATGCAGCGCCGTACCCGGCAACACGGGGTTGTTCTGCGCGTCGTGCGCGACGGCAGTGACCGGGATGCTCAACGTGCCATCCGCATCCGGCGGGAACGTATCGCCGCTGCTGCTCACGTCGCCCGAAACCGTATTCACGGTGACGCTGGGCAGATTCGGCGCGACGATCGGCGAGGTCAGCTCGATGGCATAGAGCTTGCCGTCCGAGACGATCACCGAGAATGTCGACGAGACCGGGTCGCTGATGCCGTTGGTGACGTTGTTGTCCGAGCGGTCCGCGGTCGCGCGGATCTGGATCGGACCCTGCACCGTGCCGGACTGGAACGATGCCGTCGCGACGCCGTGCACGGTGTGCGTGGCGACCGTCGATCCGGTCACCGTGCCGGTGACCGAGTTCGCCTGCAGGTTCGCCCCGCCGCTCGGATTCGTGACGATCTCGAACTGCACGTTGTCGGCGCCGGAGTTGCCGTTTGCCGGATCGGGCACCGGGTTGCCGCCGCCGTCGAGCACGAGCGCCGAGAGCGTGGTGCTCTGGCGGCCGTTGGAACCGGAGAAATAGACGCCCGGCGGATCGGCCGTCATCTGCACCGAAGCGGGCAGCGGACCGGATGCGTTCTGCACCGTGAAGGTCATCGACGTACCGACCGATGCGCCGGTCAGCGGATCGACGCCGCCGACATTGAGCGTCGCGGTGCCGGCCTGGCCGGTCGAGAAGACCCAGCAGATCGCGTGGCCGGTGTCGGAATGGACCTGGATGTTGCCCCAGTCGATCGCGGATTCGTCCTGCGGCGTCGACGCGTCGTCGAGGATGTGGATGCTCATGATCGCGAGATTCGTGACGCTGCACGAAAGATCATGGCCGGACACCGGCGAGCCGTCGGCATTCGTCCAGTGGACGTCCACCTCGATCGTGTAGGGCGACGCGGGCGACCACGGCGAGCTCTCGCCGACGTTGAGCGGCATCGTCCTCGAGCCGCCGGAGGGGCTCAGCGTGATGATGCTCGCCTGCGGCGGTTCGAACGCGCCGCCGTTACCCCCGCCGCCGCCGCAGCTGCTCAACGCAGCGCTGGCGAGCAGCAACCCGAGGGCCTTGTGGACAAATTTCATAGTCGTTCTCCAGGGTCGCACGTCTATTCGTTAGGCGTGATCGGCATGCGGCGACGCCGCATGCTGACCGCTTTTCATTTCAGGCTGTCGTTGAGGATGCGCGGCGTCACGAAGATCAGCAGCTCCGCCTTGGTGTTGTTGCGACTCGAGAACTTGAAGAGGTTGCCGAGGATCGGCACGTCGCCGAGATACGGGACCTTCTGCACCGAATCGGTCTTGTTGACTTCGTAGACGCCGCCGAGCACGACGGTCTGGCCGTTGTCGACGAGCACGGACGTGTTGATCTCGCGCTTGTCGAGCTGCGGCACCTGGCCGCCGCCCGGGTTGTCGATGAAGCTCGCGATCGCATCCTTCTTGACGTTGAGGTCGAGATAGACGCGGTCGTCCGCCGTGATCGTCGGCGTGACCTTGAGCTCGAGCACCGCTTCCTTGAAGTTGACCGTCGCCTGCGGCGCGCCGGTGCCGCCGGACTGGAACGTCACGTAGCCGACTTCCTGGCCCTGCTTGATGTCGGCTTCCTTCTGGCTCGCCGTGATGACGCGCGGTGTCGAGACGACTTCGCCGCGGCCTTCGGTCTGCGCGGCCGAGAGCTCCAGATCGAGCAGGTAATCCGCGCCGAGGATGGCGAGGCCGAAGCTGCCGGCCGGGTTCGTGACGGGCATGTTGACGTTGAGGCGGTCGGCGAGGTTCGGCACCGCGATGCCGCCCTGCGGGCCCGGCTGGGGCTGCGAGGGGATGTTGCCCGGCGACGTGCCGGGCAGGCCGCGGCTGCCGCGACCGGTGAGCCCGGTGCCGGTGCCGAAGCGGTTGTTGAGGATCACGTTGTTCATCTCGTCGGTGCCGAACGCGCTGCCCGAGGTCGTGATGACGTTGCCGTTGCTGGTCTCGTAGCCGCCGCTGACGCCGAACTTGACGCCGAGCTCGCGTGCGAACGAGTCGCTCGCGATGACGATGCGCGATTCGATCAGCACCTGCTGCACCGGACGATCGAGGATCGAGACGAGCTGGCGGATTTCCTGGATCTTCGACGGGATGTCGCTGACCAGCAGGATGTTCGTGCGGTCGTCGTACGTGACGCTGCCGCGCGAGGACAGGAAGCCGCGCTGCTGCTGGCCGCCGCTCGAGCCGCCGGTCGAGTTCGCCTGCGTTTCCTTCGTCAGGAGCGCCGCGACGTCCTTCGCCTTGCCGTAGCTGATCGGGATGTAGTCGGAGACCAGCGCCTCCTTGTCCTCGATCTTGAGGCGCGCATCGGCGATCGCTTCCTCGCGATCGGCGATTTCCTTCTGCGGCGCGACCCAGATCACGTTGCCGCGGCGACGCTTGTCGAGACCCTTCGCCTGCAGAACGATATCGAGCGCCTGGTCCCACGGCACGTTGATGAGGCGCAGCGTGACGTTGCCCTGCACGGAATCGGCGACGACGATGTTGAGATCGGACACGTCGGCGATCAGCTGCAACACCGAGCGCGTCGGGATGTCCTGGAAGTTGAAGGTGACGCGGCTGCCGGTGTACTCGGGCTCCGCGTTCTTGCCCTTGAGGCGCGCGTCTTCCTTCTTCGGCGAGACTTCGACGACGTACTCGTTGCCGGTCTGGTAGGCGAGCTGCTCGAACGGCGGTTGCGCGGCAATGTCGATGCGCACGCCGCTGGTGCCGTGCGGGCGCGTCTCGATGCTCTGCACGGGCGTTGCGAAGTCGAGCACGTCGAGCCGCTGCGCGAGATTCGGCGGCAGCGAGACATTCGACAGATCGACCACGACCTTGGTGCCTTCGCGACGAACGTTCGCCGCGACGCCGGGACCGGAGAAGCTGACGATGACGCGGCCTTCGCCGTTGGTGCCGCGGCGGAAGTCGACGTTCGAAACCTCGAGGCCGTGGACCGGAACCGCCTTGGTCGGATCGGTCGAGGCCGCGGAGACGGCGGCCGGCGTCGAACCTGAATTGCCTCCGGCGATCGTCAGCGTCATCGTGTTGCCGCTGTTGCTCGTCTCGTACGCCGCCGGGCGGAAGAGATCGACGACGACGCGCGTGCGTCCGGCCGCCTCGATCGCCGAGATCGCCGACGTGGCGCCGGCACCGACCTCGATGCGCCGCTGCGTGACCCCGTTGCGCGTGTCGGCGAGATCGATCGCGATGCGCGGCGGCGATTCGGTCTTGAAGATCTGCGGCGCCGCAACGGGCTGCGAGAACTTCAGCGTGACTTCGACCTTGCCGCCGGGCAAGGCCGTGTACGCGATGTCCTCGAGCACGTTCTCGGCGTGCGCGGTACCGGCGATCAGGAGCACCAGCAGGACGAGGAGCCTTACGAGGCCCGATCGTACCGCCGGCCGGGCGAACCCACGCTCCGAGCACTTAGCAAATGTCGTGATCATGTAGTTACCCCCAACGAGCCTCATTTCTTGGTGTCGCCCAAGGCGATCGTCGCCTGCCGTTCCATCCATCCGCCGGATCCGTTCGGAACCAGCTCGACGAGCTCGATATGGTCTTCGCTGATGCTCGTGATGCGGCCGTAGTTCTGGCCGAGGTAGTTTCCGTTGTGGACGCGATGCACGACCCCGTCGGGATCGCGCACGAGACCTTCGATCCCCTTCGCCATGCCGAGCGTGCCCGACATCTTGAGTCCGTCGAGCGGGTACGCCTCGAGCGGCTCGCGTGCGCGATCCTGATCCGGATGCGGACCTGCGTTGACGTTCTGGTCCTGCTCTTCGGCGCTCGCGTTGAACGGATCGCGCAGATCCTGATCCTTGTATTCGAACGTCTCGAACGTCTTGATCACCGGCAGGGGATCGAGCGGCGCGCCTTTCTTCGCCTTCTCCTGCGCGACCCACTGGCGCAGGTCGTTGCCCGGCGCGCAGCCGGCGAGCGTGGCCATGACAAGCGCGAGGCCCGCCAGACGGAGCGCGATGGTCATCTCCGTGCGCATCAGCCACCCCCCTTCTTCGGCGCCGCTGCCGGCGCAGGCTTCTTCGGCGGGATGCCCTTCTTCGTGGGCTTCGCCGCCGCCTGAGCTGCCGAGATTTCCTCGTCGTCGACGTAGCGGTACGTCTTGACCGTGCCCTCGAGCAGCAGCTGCCCGCCCGACGCGAGCGCCTGCGCGGACGCGCCGCCCGCGCCGGTCGCCGCCTTGGCGGGCTTCAGCGAAACGTCGTGCATGGTCAGGATGACGACGCGCGGCAGCGAGGCCACGCCGCTGATGAAGGTGCCGAACTGGTGATACGTGCCGAGCATCTTCAGCTGGATCGGCTTCTCGGCGTAGAACTCCTTGATGATTTCGCCGCCCGGCTGGAACAGGTCGACGACGATGCCGGCCGCGAGCGCAGTCTGCGAGATGTCGACGAGGAGGTCGGGCATCTCGGTCTTGCTCGGCAGCTGACGCAGCATCGTGCGCAGCATCTCCTTCATGTCTTCGAGCTGCTTGCGGTAGGCGACGAGATTGACGACCTTGCCCTGCTTGGACTCGAACTCCTTCTTGAGCGCAACCTCCTTGTTCTGCTGCTGCTCGAGATCGTCCTGCTGGGCGCGGATCCAGACGTACCAGCCGACCGCGACGATGATCACGAAGATGATGACCGCGAAAAATGTCTTGATCGACTTCGGCCAGGCGCCGACGTTGTTCCTGTCGAGATTGCGGAGATCGTCGAAGAAGCTCATTTCTTCTCCCCCTTCTCCGTCGTCGGGGCGGGCGGCGGCAGAGTCGCCGCGGGGGGCGGCGTCGCGGCAGCGGGTGGCGTGGCGGGCGCTGCGTTCGGGGCCTTGGGCGGCGCGGATGCGGCGTCGGCGGCCTTCGCGTCGGGGGTGCCGGACGGCGCCGCGGCGCCCTCGGCGACCTGCTTCTCCGACTGCGCGTCTTCGGGCTTGCGCAGCTTCACGTCGAGCGAGAAGACGTACGGCGTCTTCTTGTCGACATCCTTGGTGCCGGCCTTGTTCTCGATCTTGCGAAGGTCGGTGCGGCCCATCCACGGCGAGTTGTCGATGTTGCGCATGTAGCTGGCCACGCGCGCGTTCGACTCGGCGACGCCTTCGAGCGTCAGCACGTCGCCCGCCTGCTTCATCGTCGTCAGGCGCACGCCGTCCGGGATCGTCTTCACCATCTCGTCGAAGAGATGGACCATCTGCGAGCGGTTCGACTGCAGCTGCTCGATGATCTGCTTGCGCGTCAGGAGCTGCGACTTGGTCTTGTCGAGCTCGTTGATTTCCTCGATCTGCTTGTCGAGTGCTTTTATCTCGTTGGTGAGGTACGCATTGCGCTGATTCTGGGTATCGATGCGCGCGTCCATCCAGCCGTAAGCCGCCGCGACCGCGAGAAACGCAGCGACCGCCGAAGCGGCCAGCATCATGTAGAACTCGCGCTCGCGCTGCTTGCGCCGCTCGGTGCGCCACGGCAGAAGATTGATTCTGGCCATCAGTCGAAGCTCCTGAGCGCGAGCCCGCAGGCGATCATGAGCGCGGGCGCGTCCTGCGCGAGCGTCTGCGCCTGCACGCGACCCGAGAGGGACATCTCCGAAAGCGGGTTGGCGACGACGCACGGCACGCCGATCTGCTCCTCGACCATGTCGGCGACGCCGGCGATCGACGCGCAGCCGCCGGCCAGCACGACCTGGTCGACCTTGCTGAACTCCGAGCCTGCGAAGAAGAACTGCAGCAGACGGCTGATCTGCTGGACCATCGCCTCCTTGAACGGCTCCAGCACCTCGATCTCGTACGACTCGGGAAGACCGCCCTGGCGCTTGGCGAGGCCGGCTTCCTCGTACGACAGGCCGTAGCGGCGCATGAC
The DNA here is from genome assembly GCA_937902695.1 of uncultured Rhodanobacteraceae bacterium. Taxonomy (GTDB): domain Bacteria; phylum Pseudomonadota; class Gammaproteobacteria; order Xanthomonadales; family Rhodanobacteraceae; genus Dokdonella_A. The sequence continues at coordinate 35 of CALFNI010000249.1, read as the reverse complement.
CTCGTCGGTCAGCTGCTTGCCGCCGAACACCTGCT
>CALFNI010000248.1 GCA_937902695.1 uncultured Rhodanobacteraceae bacterium | reverse complement strand
GATCACCCATGAGCTCGGCATCGTCGGCGAGCTTCTGCTGGCCGAGGTTCTTGTAGCTCTCGACCATGATCGCGAGCGCGTCGCCCGCCTGCGGCGACTGCGGATACGTCTCGACGATCGCCTTGGCGCGATTCGCCGCTGCCACGTATGCGCTGCGGCGGAGGTAAAACACCGCGATGTGGAGGTCGGACTGCGCCATCAGGTTGCGCAGGTACACCATGCGCTGGCGGGAATCCGCCGTATACGCGCTGGTCGGATAACGCGTCACCAGTGCGCCGAAATCGTCGAACGACTGGCGCAGGTTCGCCTGGTCGCGCTTGGTCATGTCCTGGCCGACGTAGCGCTCGAGCATGCCGGCCGAGCGGTTGAAGTTGATCAGTCCGCGCAGGTAGTAGGCGTAGTCGATGTGCCGGTGCGTCGGGTAGGTCTTGATGAAGCGGTTGATCGTCGAGTACGCGTCGTCCGGCTTGCCGTCCTTGTACTGCGCGTAGGCGAGGTTGATCTGCGACTGCTCGGTATACGGCCCGAACGGGAAGCGCGCCACGAGACGCTCGAACGAACGCGACGCGAGATCGTTGTTGCCCGCTTCGAGCGCGTCGACGCCACGCTGGTAGAGCTCCTCGACCGGCAGCGTATCGAGCGGATCGCCCTTCTTGCCGCGGTGGAACAGCGAGCAGCCGGCGAGGAAGGCGAGCAGCGTCACCAGCGCGATGCGGGCGACCGTACGGGACAAAGGTGATACTCGCATGCGGGCGTCGGGCTCTGCGATCATTGACCAGCCATGATAACCCGAACGCAGAGCACGCCGGAAACACGCGCTCCGGCACCCGATGAAGGCGCGAGACGCCCATGAGCGCAGCCGAATCGACGCTGAACGCACGCGTTCCCGATACCGCGGCCGGGCGGCGCTTCGACCAGGTGCTGGCCGAGCTGTTTCCGGATTACTCGCGCTCGCGCCTGTCGGCCTGGATCAAGGCCGGCGCCGCAACGCTCGACGGCGCCGAGGTCGCGCCGCGGCATATCGTGCGCGGCGGCGAGGCGATCGCCGTGGAAGTGCGCCTCGAGCGCGAGATCGGCGCCGAGGCCGAGGCGATTCCGCTCGACATCCGTTACGAGGACGCCGACGTCATCGTCGTCAACAAGCCGGCGGGCCTCGTCGTGCATCCCGGCGCCGGCAACGCCGCGGGCACCTTGCAGAACGCGCTGCTCCATCACGATCCCGGACTCGCCGGGATCCCGCGCGGCGGCCTCGTGCATCGGCTCGACAAGGACACCTCGGGCCTGATGGTCGTGGCGCGGACGCTGCGCGCGCACACCTCGCTGGTCGAGCAGCTCAGCGAGCGCGACGTGCACCGGCAGTACCTCGCGGTCGTCTACGGCCGCATGGTCGCCGGCGGCACGGTCGCCGCGCCGATCGGCCGCCATCCGCACGATCGCCTGAAGCAGGCCGTGCGCGAGGACGGCCGCGAGGCGATCACGCACTACCGCGTGCGCGAGCGGTTTCGCGCGCTGACGCTGATCGAATGCCGCCTCGAAACCGGCCGCACGCACCAGATCCGCGTGCACCTGGCGCATGCGCGGCACCCGCTCGTCGGCGATGCGCAGTACGGCGGCGGGCTCCGGCAGCCGAAGGGCGCGAGCGCGGCGCTCGCCGAGGCGTTGCGCGGCTTCCGGCGCCAGGCGCTGCACGCCGAGCGGCTCGAGTTCGCGCATCCGGCCGACGGCCGCACGATCGCGGTCGAGGCGGAGATGCCGGCCGACATGGCCGCGCTCGTCGAGGCGCTGCGCCAGGACGCGCGCGAGAACGCAGGCTGATGGCCGTGAAGGCCAGCGGCGGCCTCGTCGTTCCGGATTGGCCCGCGCCGCCGAACATCCGCGCGGCGGTCACGACACGCAGGTTGCCCGGCGCATCCGTGCCGCCGTTCGATCGCTTCAATCTCGGTGTCCGCACGGGCGACGACGCGGCTGCCGTCGTCGCGAACCGCGCGGCCCTCGTCGACATGCTCGAGCTCGCCGAAGCGCCGCACTGGTTGCGCCAGGTGCACGGCGTCGCCGTGCACGACGCCGATGCGGTGCTCGCCGATGTCGATCCCGAGGCCGACGCCGCGGTGACGCGCCGGCCGGGCCGCGTGCTCGCGGTGCTGACCGCCGACTGCATGCCGGTATTCTTCTGCGCCGACGAGGGCACCGCCGTCGGCGTCGCGCACGCAGGTTGGCGCGGGCTCGCCGGCGGCGTCATCGAGGCGACGATCGCCGCGCTCGGCGTTGCGCCGGCGTCGCTCGTTGCGTGGCTCGGTCCGGCGATCGGCGCGCGGTCCTACGAAGTCGGCGCCGACGTGCGCTCGGCTTTCGTCGATCGGGATCCTGGCGATGCCGGGGCGTTCGCCTCGACGCACCCGGGGCACTGGACATGCGATCTCTACGCGCTCGCGCGGGCGCGCCTGGAACGCGCAGGCGTCGCGCGCATTGCCGGCGGCGGTTTCGATACGTTTTCGGACGACCGGTTCTACTCGTATCGCCGCCACGGCGAGACCGGCCGATTCGCCAGCGTGATCTGGATCGAGCCGCAGCGCGTCAAGGTCGACGCGCCGGACAAAGCGAGCGGCGAGGCCGAGCTTGGCGCCGCGGCGGAGCCCGCTTTTGCGCGAGTAACCGCTGCGTAACGCCGTTGAAAGGCGCGGCGGTCCTCCCCATTTCGGTGCAATCCTATTGATCGGCTGCTTCGGAGGGTGAAGCACGCATGCGCATGGACAAACTCACGTCGCGTTTTCAGCAGGCGCTCGCCGACGCGCAGTCGCTCGCGGTCGGACGCGATCACAACATGCTCGAGCCCGCGCACCTGATGGCGGCTCTGCTCGACCAGCAGGGCGGCTCGACGGTGCCGCTGCTCGCGCAGGCCGGCGCCAACGTGCCGGCGCTGCGCACGCGCATCGGCCAGATCCTCGACCGCTTGCCCAAGGTCGCCGGGCAGGAGGGCAACCTCAATGTGTCGAACGATCTCAACCGGCTTCTCAACGTCACCGACAAGCTCGCCCAGCAGCGCGGCGATGCCTTCGTTGCAAGCGAGCTCTTCGTGCTGGCGGCGCTCGACGATCGCGGCGAGCTTGGCGGCGCACTGAAATCGGCCGGCGCGACGAAGCCGGCGATTGAAGCCGCGATCGAGAAGGTGCGCGGCGGCGAGAAGGTACAGTCGGAAAGCGCCGAAGACCAGCGCCAGGCGCTCGAGAAATACACGATCGATCTCACCGCGCGCTCGGAGAAGGGCAAGCTCGATCCGGTCATCGGCCGCGACGAGGAAATCCGTCGCGTGATCCAGGTGCTGCAGCGGCGCACGAAGAACAATCCGGTGCTGATCGGCGAGCCCGGCGTCGGCAAGACGGCGATCGTCGAGGGCCTGGCGC
>CALFNI010000247.1 GCA_937902695.1 uncultured Rhodanobacteraceae bacterium | reverse complement strand
CGTCGCGGCGCTGACCGTCTACGACATGTGCAAGGCGCTCTCGCACGAGATCGTCATCGGCGACGTGCGGCTCGTCGAGAAAAGCGGCGGCAAGCGCCGCGTGGAACAGGGCAGGGTCGTCCGGTGAACGTCAGGCTGCTTTATTTCGCGAGCCTCGCCGACTGCGCCGGCTGCAGCGAGGAAATGCGCCAGACGGCGGCTGCGACGCCGCGCGATCTCTATGCCGAAGTCTCGCGCGCGCATGCCTTCGCGCTCGCGCCCGAGCGCGTGCGCGTCGCGGTCAACGGCGCCATGGCGAGCTGGGAGCACGCGCTCGCCGACGGCGATGAAATCGTGTTCCTGCCGCCGGTGTCGGGCGGATGAGGCCGGGAGTGTGAGAAGTTTCCGTCTCAGCGAGACGCCGATCGACGCAGCGGCGCTGCGCATCACGCTCGAAGACCCGGCCGCCGGCGGCTGCGTCACGTTCGAAGGCTGGGTGCGCAATCACAACGAGGCGCGCCGCGTGACGCGTCTGGACTATCAGGCCTACGGACCGCTCGCCGGCGACGAGGGCGAGGCGATCCTCGACGAGGCGCGCGCGAAGTTCGGCCTGCGCGCCGCGCGCTGCGTGCATCGCACGGGTACGCTCGCGATCGGCGAGATGGCGGTGTGGGTCGGCGTCAGCGCCGATCATCGCGACGCCGCGTTCGCGGCGTGCCGCTGGATCATCGACGAGGTGAAGCGGCGCGTGCCGATCTGGAAGAACGAGCACTACGCCGATGGCGAGTCGGGCTGGCTGCATCCCTGAAGGGTGGCGGCTCCGCCAGCCACACCCCGGCACCCGAATCACTCACTACCGTTGCTTCCTTCCGGACCTGGCGGGATTTGCGAGCTATCGTCGCGGGGGAACCGACGGAGCCACCGTAGACGGTCTCGTCGCGGACGCGACGAACAAGAATTATCGCAAAACTGGCGGAGAGGGCGGGATTCGAACCCGCGAAGCGGGGATAAGCCGCTTACACACTTTCCAGGCGTGCTCCTTCAACCACTCGGACACCTCTCCACGAACTTGTCCGCCCGGCCTGCCGAGCGGGTCGCGGAGAATACTAGGCGCGATCCGCTCGCGCAAACGCGAAGAGAGGCTGAATCGGCAAGAGTCGGCCCCATCTTGCAGCGCTTGCTACAATCGATCGGTCCTCAGCGAGTCCCCATGTCGTATCAAGCCCTTGCGCGCAAATGGCGCCCGCGCCGCTTCACCGAGCTGGTCGGGCAGGAGCACGTCGTGCGCGCGCTCGCGCACGCGCTCGATTCGGGCCGGCTGCATCACGCGTTCCTGTTCACCGGCACGCGCGGCGTCGGCAAGACGACGATCGCGCGCATCTTCGCCAAGTCGCTCAACTGCGAGAAAGGCCCGACCTCGAATCCATGCGGCGAGTGCGGCGCCTGCCGCGAGATCGATGCCGGCCGCTTCGTCGATCTTCTCGAAATCGACGCCGCCAGCAACACCGGCATCGACAACGTGCGCGAGCTCATCGACAACGCGCAGTACGCACCGACGCGCGGCCGCCACAAGGTGTATCTCATCGACGAGGTGCACATGCTCTCGAAGAGCGCGTTCAACGCGCTCCTGAAGACGCTCGAGGAGCCGCCGCCGCACGTCAAGTTCCTGCTCGCCACGACCGATCCGCAGAAGCTGCCGGTGACGGTGCTTTCGCGCTGCATCAAGTTCAACCTGAAGCGCCTGACGCCCGAGCAGATCGTCGGGCAGATGCGCGCGATCCTCGGCGCCGAGACGATCGCGTTCGAGGACGAGGCCGTCGACGTGCTCGCGCGCGCGGCCGATGGCTCCCTGCGCGACGGCCTTTCGCTGCTCGACCAGGCGATCGCGCACGGCGGCGGCAAGCTCGTCGCGTCCGACGTGCACGCCATGCTCGGCACGGTCGAGCGCGCGAAGGTGCAGCGCCTGATCGACATCCTCGCGGCCGGCGACGGCGCGGCACTGCTCGACGAAATCGAGCGCATCGCGAGCTTCGCGCCCGATTTCGCGCAGGTGCTCGACGAGCTCGCCTCGCTGCTGCATCGCATCCAGCTGCTGCAGCTCGTGCCGGCCGCGGCCGGCGAGGACGATGCCGCGCTGCTCGGGCTCGCGGGCCGGCTCGAGGCCGAGGACGTGCAGCTCTGGTATCAGATGGCCGTCGCCGGACGGCGCGACCTCGCGATCGCGCCGACGCCGCGCGTCGGGTTCGAGATGGCGCTGCTGCGCATGCTCGCGTTCGTCCCGATGAGCGCGGATGCGGCCGCGCCGACACGCGCGAGGCCGTCGGCGCAGGAACCGAAGCCGGCGCCGGTTCGTGGCTAGCCGGGCGGGGCGCGCCGGGCCGAGC
>CALFNI010000246.1 GCA_937902695.1 uncultured Rhodanobacteraceae bacterium | reverse complement strand
CGAAATCCTGGTAGAAGGTCGGCAGCGAGATCACGCCGATGTGGCGCGTGTGATCGCCGGCATTGACCTCGATCACCGATTTCTTCGCCGCCTGCTCTTCGATGCTGACCTTCTTGCGCGTCAGCGCAATGGTCATGTGCTTGCCGTCGGGACCGGCGTCGGCGGGCAGCACTTCGAGACGGACGACCGTGTCCTTCGCGCCGCGGATCTTCTCGACGACGTCGTCCAGGCGCCAGCCGACGACATCGACCATAGGGCCGTGATCGCCCTGACCGACGCCGACGATGCGGTCGCCGACCTTGACCTTGCCGGAAAGCGCGGCCGGGCCGCCCGGCACGATCTCGCGGATCGCGGTGTAGTCCTCGTCACGCTGCAGCACCGCGCCGATGCCTTCGAGCGAAAGCTTCATGGCGATGTCGAAGTTCTCCGACGCGCGCGGGCCGAGATAATTCGTGTGCGGCTCGATCGACATCGCGTACGAGTTCATGAACGTCTGGAAGACGTCCTCGCTGTTGAGCTGCTTGACGCGATCGAGATAGTTCGCGTAGCGCTTGTCGAGCGTGTCTCGGATGTCCTTGTCGGCCTTGCCGGCGAGCTTCAGGCGCAGCCAGTCGTTCTTGATGCGCTTGCGCCAGAGATCGTCGAGCTCGGCCTCGCTCTTCGCCCACGGCGTCTTCTCGCGATCGAACTGATAGGACTCGTCGGTCGCGAAGTCGAATCCCTTCGGCAGGAGACCGCGCGCATAGGTGACGCGTTCGGCCACGCGCTGCTCGTACAGGTTGAAGATCGAAAACGGCGCGGTCAGGTCCTGATCGTAGATCGCATCGTCGAGCTTGGCCTTGTATTCGGCAAAGCGGTCGATGTCGGCCTGCGTGAAGAAGAGCCGGTCGCTGTCCAGCGAATCGAGGTAGCGCTTGAAGATCTGCGCCGACATCGCATCGTCGAGCGGCATCGGTTTGTAATGGAACTTGGTCAGGAAGCGCGTCGCCCAGACCGCGGCCTCGCCGTCGGTCGGAGCAGGCTTGAGCAGCGGCGTTCCCGCCGGCGGGCTCGACGGTGCGGTCGCGTACGCGTAGCCGGCGCCGGCCATGGCGCTCAGGGTCAGGGACAACAGCAACTTCCGCATCACGCTCTCCAAGCACCGACCCAGAAACCAAGAAAATGCAAGGCGATTCAACGCGCCCCGCTGCCTACCGGAGCTGAACCGTCAGGCGACATTTACAAAACCCGCGGCATGCGCCATCTGGTCCGCGTGGTACGACGAGCGCACCAGCGGCCCCGAAGCGACATGCTGGAAACCGAGCCGATATCCCAGCTCTTCCAGCGTCCCGAACTCCTCCGGAGTCCAGTAGCGGATGACCGGGTGATGATGGGCCGTCGGCTGCAGGTACTGGCCGATCGTAACCATATCGACCGCATGCGAGCGTAAATCGTTCAACGCTTCCTCGACCTGTCCGAACGTCTCGCCGAGTCCGAGCATGATGCCGGACTTGGTCGGGATCTGCGGGTGCTGCGCCTTGAACCGCGCGAGGAGGTCGAGCGACCAGTCGTAATCGGCGCCCGGGCGCACTTCGCGGTAAAGCGCGCGCACGGTCTCGAGATTGTGGTTGAAGACGTCGGGCGGATCGCCGGCAAGCGCTTCGAGCGCACGCTCCATGCGGCCCTTGCCGCGGAAATCGGGCGTCAGGATCTCGATGCGGATCGACGGATTCTCGAAGCGCACGGCCCTGATGCAGGCCGCGAAATGCGCCGCGCCGCCGTCGCGAAGATCATCGCGGTCGACCGACGTGATGACGACGTATTTCAGCTCCATGTCGCGGATCGTGCCGGCGAGATGGGCGGGCTCGAGCGGATCGGGCGCCTGCGGCCGGCCATGCGCGACGTCGCAGAACGAACAGCGGCGCGTGCACACCTCGCCGAGGACCATGAACGTCGCCGTGCCCTTGCCGAAGCATTCGTGGATGTTCGGGCACGACGCTTCCTCGCAGACGGTGACGAGCCGGTTTTCGCGCAGTTTCGCCTTCAACTTCGCGACCGCGTTGCCCGGCGGGATGCGCACGCGTATCCACGAAGGTTTCCGCAATGCGGGCGCGTCGGCGAAGTTCGCGCGGTTGCGCGCGATCTTGTCCTCGCCAAGCTCCTTCGCCGGCGCATCGACGACGGTGAGCGGGATCGTCTTGATTGGGTCGGAAGTAACGCGGTCGGTCATGCCGGCTGGGCGGCGCGCGCGGCGTCGCCGGATTCGATGCGGGGAAGGTTCGCGGCGGGGACTGCTTCGAGCCCGAACTGGCGGGCCATTTCGCCGATCAGGATCGCTTCCACCGCGGCGAGTGATCCCGGTCCGCCCAAGTCTAGCACCTGGG
>CALFNI010000245.1 GCA_937902695.1 uncultured Rhodanobacteraceae bacterium | reverse complement strand
GGATCGGGCGTGCGTCAGCCCGCGCCGGGGCGGGCGACGGCGTCGCCCTCGGCCGGCACCCAGCCGACCGGCGCCGCAGCCGGGAGGCCCGCGCGGTGCATCGCCCGCTGCATCACATCGTATTCGTCGCCGAGTCCGCGCCAGTCCTCGCGGTGCGCCGCCAGCGCGGCGCCGTCGAGATCGGCGATGCCCGAGACGCGGGCCGCGTTCGCGTTGATCCAGGCGAGCTCGCGCCGTGCCGCGAGATCCTCGTCGGTGACGACGTCGTCGCCGAGCGTGCGCAGCAGCGTGAAGCCGAGTCGGCGCGAGGCGAGCGAGCTTGCGTGATAGAGCATGACGCGCGCGGCCGTCGCGCAGACGTCGTGGCGATGGCCGTCCGCGGACGAGCACGCTTGGAAGATCGGCCGGTACGACGGCAGCGCAGCGGCCGATGCCTTCGCCATCGCATCGACGAACGGCGCGGCGCCCGCTTCGGCCGGATTGGCGAATGCCGAGAGGGGACGCGGATGGCTTTCGTAGGCCGCCAGCCACGCGTGCAGCGCGTCCGCGACGTGCTCGTCGGCGCGCGTGCTCTGCGCCATGTGCGCGAGCGCATCGTCGGTCGCCGTCGCGTCGTGGCGCGACACCGCGAGCGAAAGCGCGAGCGCCCACACCGACGCGTTGTAGGGTTCCAGCCGGATCAGCGTTTCGATCGCGATCGAGGCGCGCGCATCGTCGTGCGCGGCGAGCAGGCGGTTGGCGGCAAGCCATTGCACGAGCGGATCGTCCGGCGCGAGCGACGCGGCGCGGAACATCTCATCGTCCAGCGCGACGGGGTCTTCGGTCGAGCCTTTCGGTGCGATCGATGCGAGCGCGATGTTGCGCGGCGTGCCGCTGTCGAACAGCGCATGCCGCACGGACATCTCATAGCCCGCCGGCCCGGCGGGCGCGGCGCCCGGGTTGCCGATGCGAAGGCTGATGCCGAGCGTGCCGCGCTGCTCGGCGCCGATCGACGGCGAAATCGCCGCGCCGAGCGGCAACATGCAGGCGACGAGGATGGCGATCGAAAGGCGGTTCTTCATGGCGGGCCTGCCGGCGTGGCATTCGATGGACGATTCGCGGCCGAGCCGCGCCGCGACAACGGCGCGACGTGCGCGACTGAGTGCAATTAACGGCAGGCGCGGGGATTTCTTGAACGGCCGGCGGTCGAGCGCTCCCCGGCAGGCCGATCGCCGCGAAGCCGCGCGGCGTCAGCCGGCCGCGACCGCGCCCGGCTTGGACCGGGGCATCCAGCCGTCGGGCGCTTGCGTCGGAAGGCCGGCGCGACCGAGCGCGCTCTTCATGACCTCGATCTCATCGTCCATGCGCCGCCAGTCGGATTCGTGCGCGAGCGCATCGCGCACGTTGCCGTCTTCGCCGGTGCCATGCAGGACGTTCGCGGCATACCAGTCGAGGTCGCGCTTCGCGGCACGATCCGCGTCGGTGGCGGCATCGAGATTGCGCAGGATCGCAAATCCGATCGATCGCGCGACGAGCGTCGTGCCGCTGTCGAGCATCGTTCGCCCGATCGCCACGCATCGTGTGCCGCGCGCGAACGCGGTGCCGGCCGTCGCCGGCGGCTTGCACGCGAGGACGACGTGCTGATAGGCGGGCAACGCCGTCGCGGCGGCCTTGGCCATCGCGGCCATGAAACCCGCATCGTATGCATCGGTGGACAGCGACGCCGGCGCCGGGTGGCGGTCGTAGACGTCGATCCACGCATGGAGAACGTCGACGAAGTGATCGTCGAAGCGACGCGCCTGCGCCATTCGCGTCAGCGCGTCTTCGACGAGCGGCTCGTCGTCATCGCTCGCCGCAGCGGCGAGCGCCTGCATCCAGGCGGCGCCGTTGTCCGGCTCGATCCTCGTCATCGCATCGATCGCGGCGGCGCGATGCGCCCTGCCTTCCGGCGTCGCCGGATCGGCATGGTTCGCGACGAGCCACTGCACCAGCGCATCGCCCGGTGCCGCTTGCGCCGCTCGGAACAGGTCGCCGTCGACGTGCGCTGTCGCGCCGATCGTGCGCGATGGCTGGGGCGATGCCGTCGCTGCCAGCGCCCAGTCGCGCGGGCGCGTGCTCGAGCGCATTGCCGCATCTAGCGAGGCTTCGAACGCCGGGTTGGCGGCGCCGGCGGCACCGGACGCGATGCGGATGCCGGCAGCGAGCGTGGCGTGCGCCGCGCGTCCGCCGGCGGGGGTTTGCGCACCGGACTCAGCCGCAAACGCGCCGAGCTGAAGTGCGCACACGAAGGCGACGATACGGAGCATGGCGGCGTTCCCCTGCAGCGGCGGTCGCGCTGCGGAGTATAGCATTCCACATCTTCCGAGAAGGCCGCGCGTCATTGCGCCGTCGGGTGCGGTGGAAGCGAGCGCAGCAGGTCAGCTCGGGACGCTGCAACGACGCCTCCGGCAACCGGATGCGAAGGGTTGAAGGATACGCCGGTGCCGGCGTGGGTGTTCTTCCTTGTCGGAGTCTCCGTGGGCCGGCGTTCTTCGGAGTACCGCGGCCCTGCACGCGGTCCGGAGATCCCAGCAAATGAAAACGCAAGGCCCGTTCATCGCGGTCGCGCTCGCGGCATCCGCGAGCCTTTTCCCGTTCGACGCGCACGCGGCGACGTTCTGCGTCGACTCATCCGACGCGCTCGCGGCGGCACTCGCGACATCCGAAGCCAACGGCGAGGACAACGACATCCGCATCCGTACGGGCGCCTACGACGTGCCGGACGCGGGCTTCCGCATCGATCTTCGCGAAGCGCACCACAGCCTTTCGGTCGCCGGCGGCTTCACCGACGCCGCCTGCAGCGAGCGGACGCATGCGGCGTCGGCGACAGTCCTCGACGGACGCGATGCCGTGCGGCCGCTGACGATCGAGACGTCGCAGAGCTCCGGCATCGCCGATCCCGCGCACGGCATCACCGTCAGCGGCATCACGTTCCAGCACGGCAACGATGCGATCGTCGGCGCGCTCAAGATCAGCGATCCGGGCCCGATCTACGGCGGGATCATCGTCGTCGAAGGCAACGCGTTTCTCGACAACGCGACGGCGGCCGGCGTGCTCGAAGGCGGCCCTGCCCTGCTCGCGGCGACCGACGGTCCCGATTTCGCCGGCGGCACGGGACTCTTCGTGCGCAACAATCTCTTCGCGCGCAACGCCGCACCGAATGCGCCCGCGGTGTTCGTCTATTCGAACAATCGCATCGCGGTGTCGAACAACACGTTCGTCGCCAACGTATCGACCGACGCGACGCTCGACGAGCGCGTGACGTTCGCATCCTTCACGTTCAGCGGCATCGACTTCAGCAACAATGTCTTCCGCGACAACAATCCGGACGGCACGCCGGCGACGTTCGACCTTCGCGCGACCGGCGTCACCGATCTCGTCGACAATGCGATCGTCGCGATGGCAGGAACGCCGCACAGCGAATCCGGAACCATCGATGCCGACCCGCGCTTCGTCGACGCCGCGCACGGCAACTTCCGCCTCGCCGCGGACTCGCCGCTCGTCGACGCCGGCACCGATGCGCCGGCCGGCGGCGCGTCCGCGTTCGATCTCGATGGCGGCGCGCGCGTCCTCGGCGCGCATGTCGACATCGGCGCGTACGAAACGCGCGTATCGGCAGAGGCGATCTTCGCCGACGGGTTCGACGGCGCGTGACGCGTCGCCGGAGCGGCGTCAGTCGCCGAGCACGTCGCGCACGAACTCCGGCATCGCCATCGCGGCCTTGTGGATCTCGGCGTTGTAATAGCGCGTGTCGAACTGCTTGGTCTGCGCGCCGCGCTCGCGAAAGCCGTCGAGATCGGCGCCCTTGCGCGCCATCGTGCAGCTCCACCAGCCGGTCGGATAGCACGGCTGCGGGAACGAGAGCGTCCGCACCGACTGGAAATCGGCCATGCGCATGGCCGTCCGCATCGACTTGATCAGGTCGAGATGCGCGAGCGGCGATTCGGATTGCTGCACGAGGATGCCGCTCGGCTTCAGCGCCTCGAAACAGCTCCTGTAGAAATCGGCGTTGAAGAGGCCTTCGGCCGGGCCGACCGGATCGGTCGAATCGACGATGACGAGATCGAGCGATTCCGGGTCGCAATCCTTCATGTACCGGATGCCGTCGATGAAGAGGAGCTCCGCGCGGGGATCGCCGTTCGATTCGCAGAGCTCCGGAAAATACTGCTCCGCCAGCCGCGTCACGCGCTCGTCGATCTCGACCTGCGTCGCCTTCTCGACTTCGTCGTGCTTGAGCACCTCGCGCAGCGTGCCGCAATCGCCGCCGCCGATGATGACGACGCGTCGCGCGCGCGGATGCGTGAACAACGCCGGATGCGACATCATCTCGTGGTACAGGAAGTTGTCGCGCGCCGACACCAT
>CALFNI010000244.1 GCA_937902695.1 uncultured Rhodanobacteraceae bacterium | reverse complement strand
ATCGCACTGGTCACGGCCGCTGCGGCGCGCAACCTCGACGAAGATCTCGGTCCGCTCGACGCGGCGATGCGCGCCGCCGGCGTCGCGCCATCGATCATTGAGTGGGATGACGAGGCAATCGACTGGTCGGCATTTGGTCTCACGGTGCTCCGCTCGACCTGGGACTACTCGACGCGCCTCCCCGAGTTCCTGCGTTGGATCGATCGCATCTCGCCGCAGACGACGCTCGTCAATCCGCGCGAGGTCGTGCGCTGGAACACCGACAAGCATTACCTCGCGCAGCTTGCGAACGCAGGCGTGCCGGTCGTGCCGAGCACGTTCGTCGAGCCCGGCGAGGACGCGCGCCGTGCGCTCGACGCGTTTCTGGCTGACGCTGGCGACGAGTTCGTCGTCAAGCCGAGCGTCGGCGCGGGCTCGCGCGACGCGCAGCGTTATGGACGCGAGGAGCACGACGCGGCGCTCGCCCATGCAACGCGCCTGCTCGACGCGAATCGCAGCGTCCTTCTGCAACCGTACCTCGCGCGCGTGGACGCACACGGCGAGACGGCGCTGATCTTCTTCGCCGGCGCGTTCAGTCACGCGATCCGCAAGGGTCCGCTGCTGAAGCGAGGCGAAGGTCCGACGCGCGCCCTCTTCGCGACCGAGCACATCACGCCGCGCTCGCCGAGCGCCGAGGAGATCGCTGTCGCCGGGCGCACGCTTGCGGCGATGCCGTTCGGCGCGCTGCTCTACGCGCGCGTCGACCTGATCCACGACGACGATGGCGCACCGCGCGTCCTCGAGCTCGAACTGACCGAGCCCTCGCTTTTCTTCGCGCACGCGCCCGGCTCGGCGGAACGCTTCGCGCGCGCGATCGTCGAGCGGGCGAAGCGCGGCTAGCGGCCGCCTCACCGCAGCGCGATTCCACGCTACAATTCCCGCGTCATGCTCCTCCGCCTCCGCGCGGAATCCCGAGGAATTTCAAGGCCATGAAGATCCTGGTCGCCTACAAGCGCGTCGTCGACTACAACGTGCGCGTGCAGGTCAAGCCGGATGGCTCCGGCGTTGTCACGGAGGGCGTCAAGCTCTCGGCGAACCCGTTCGACGACATCGCGCTCGAAGAGGCGCTGCGCCTTCGCGAGAAAGGCGTCGCGACCGAAGTCGTCGTCGCGACGATCGGCCCCGCCGATGCGCAGGCGCACATCCGCAATGGCCTCGCGATGGGTGCGAATCGCGCGATCCATGTCGTGACGACGGACGCCGTGCAACCCCTCACCGCCGCGCGCGTCCTCTTGAAGCTGATCGAGAAGGAGCAGCCCGCGATCGCGCTGCTCGGCAAGCAGGCGATCGACGACGACTGCAACCAGACCGGCCAGATGCTCGCGGCGCTGTGGGATCGTCCGCAGGCGACGTTCGCCTCGAAGGTCGAGGTGAACGGCAACGTCGCGCGCGTGACGCGCGAGGTCGATGCCGGCCTCGAGACGATCGAGGTCGATCTCCCGGCCGTGATCACGACCGATCTTCGCCTCAACGAGCCGCGCTTCATCAAGCTGCCGGACATCATGAAGGCGAAGGCGAAGCCGATCGAGACGCTGCAGCTCGGCGATCTCGGCGTCGAGTCGGGCGATCATCTGAAGACGACGCGCCATGAGCCGCCCGCGAAGCGGAGCAAGGGCGTGATGGTCAGGGATGTCGGCGAGCTCGCCGCAGCCCTCAAGGCGAAGGGGCTCCTTTAGTTTTCCCTTCTCCCGCTTGCGGGAGAAGGTGCCGGAAGCGGATGAGGGAAGCTCTGCCGCATCGAACCGAGAGCGCCCTCACCCTGCCCTCTCCCGCAAGCGGGAGAGGGGAAAGAATGGCGCTCACTGACGGAATGAACACATGAGCAAAGTATTGATCATCGCCGAACACCTCGACGGCAAGCTCAACGCCAGCACGGCGCGCTGCGTCACCTGCGCGAGGGAGTTCAAGGCCGAATCGATCGACGTGCTCGTGCTCGCGGCCGACGTCGGCGCCATCGCGGCCGAAGCGGCGAAGATCGACGGCGTCGCGAAAGTGCTGACCGTCGCGCGGGCCGAGAATGCGCACGCGCTCGCAGCGATCTCTGCGCCGCAGGTCGCCGCCGTCGCGAAGACCGGCTACACGCACGTGCTGTTGCCATCGACGACGTTCGGCAAGGACGTCGCGCCGCGCGTCGCCGCGCTGCTCGGCGTCGCCCAGGTATCGGACATCATGGCCGTCGAGGGCGCACATGCGTTCAAGCGGCCGATCTACGCCGGCAACGCGATCGTCACGGTCGAGGCGCCGGCGGACAAGACGCTCGTCGGCACCGTGCGCACCGCGTCCTACGCAGCGGCCGGCATGGGCGCGAACGCCGCGCCCGTCGAGGCGCTGACGCTCGACGTCGCGCTGCCAACGCACACGCGCTTCGTCGAGCTCAAGCAGGGCAAGAGCGATCGGCCGGACCTGCAGGGTGCGTCGCGCGTCGTCTCGGGCGGCCGCGCGCTCGGCTCGGGCGAGAACTTCAAGATCATCTACGCGCTCGCCGACAAGCTCGGTGCCGCCGTCGGCGCGTCGCGCGCGGCGGTCGATGCGGGTTACGTGCCGAGCGATCTGCAGGTCGGCCAGACCGGCAAGATCATCGCGCCGGAGCTCTACATCGCGGTCGGCATTTCCGGCGCGATCCAGCATCTCACCGGCATCAAGGACGCCGGCACGATAGTCGCGATCAACAAGGATCCCGAGGCGCCGATCTTCGAGGTCGCGGATTTCGGGCTCGTCGGCGATCTCTTCAAGCTCGTGCCGGAGCTCGCGCAGGCGGTCTGACCCGATCCCTGTTGCAGGGACGATCCGACGACGTCTCCTGCGCTCGACGAGCGTGGCAGCGCGGCGTCCTTGCGCAGCGGAAGCTAGGTCGAATCCAGGAGATCGGCGGCGCGCTCGGCGATGACCATCGTCGGCGCGTTGGTGTTGCCGCCGATCAGGGTCGGCATGATCGACGCATCGGCAACGCGCAGGCCATCGATGCCGCGCACGCGAAGCTCGCTGTCCACGACCGCGTGCGCATCGTGGCCCATGCGACAGGTGCCGACCGGGTGATAGATCGTCTCGGCCTTGCGACGCACGAACGTTTCGAGGTCGGCGTCGCTTTGCGCCTGCAGGCCCGGAAAGATTTCCGCGCCGCGATACGGCGCGAACGGCGCCTGCGCGAAGATTGCGCGCGATATGCGCGCGCCTTCGATCAGGAGCTTGAGATCATGGCCGTCCGCGTCGCCGAGATAGTTCGGGCGGATCGCGGCGTGCACGCCCGGATCGGCCGACTTCAGGCGGATCGTGCCGCGGCTCCTGGGCCGCAGCGCGCACGCGTGCAGCGTGTAGCCATGACCCTCCAGGCGATGCTTGCCATGCTGGTCGAGCAGTGCCGGCACGAAATGGAATTGCAGGTCGCAGCGCGCGTCCGGCGCATGACGCGAGCGCACGAAGCCGCCGGCCTCGGCGATGTTCGACGTGCCGATGCCGCTGCGCTGGAACAGGAAGCGGAGCGCCACGGCGACGTCGTTCGTCGTGTCGTACGTGACCGGCTGCGTCGAGCGCACGAGCGTGCAGATGTCGAGGTGATCCTGCAGATTCGCGCCGACGCCGGGCGCATCGCGCGCGACCGCGATGCCGTGCTCGCGCAGATGATCCGCGGGCCCGATGCCGGACAGCATCAGCAGCTGCGGCGAGTTGATCGCGCCGCCGGCGAGGATCACGCAGCCGCCTTCCGCGCGTTCGGTGCGCCCGCGATGCCGGTATTCGACGCCGGCGGCGCGTGCGCCGTCGACGAGCACGCGTGCCGTCAGCGCGTGCGTCAGCACGGTCAGGTTCTCGCGCCGACGCACCGGTGCGAGATACGCATCGACCGCCGAGCAGCGCGCACCGTCGCGCTGCGTCACCTGATAGAAGCCGAAGCCGTCCTGCGTCGCGCCGTTGAAGTCGCGATTGCGCGCGAATCCGGCGGCAGCCGCCGCGTCGAGCACGACGTCCGACAGCACGTTGTGATGGCGAAGGTCCGACACCGACAGCGGACCGCCGCTGCCGTGAAATGCATCGGCGCCGCGCGCGTTGTCCTCGGCGCGCTTGAACACCGGCAGCACCGCGCTCCACGACCAGCGCGGATCATCGGTCGCCCCGGCCCAGTCGTCGTAGTCGCCCGGCGCGCCGCGCGTGTAGCACATCGCATTGATCGAGCTCGATCCGCCGAGCACCTTGCCGCGCGGCCACCACAGGCGACGGTTGTCGAGCTGCGCCTCCGGCTCGGTGTAGTAGTCCCAGTTGATGCCCTTGCGATTGACCATCTTGGCGATGCCGGCTGGCATGTGGATGAACGGGTGCCAATCGCGTCCGCCGGCTTCGAGCAGCAGCACG
>CALFNI010000243.1 GCA_937902695.1 uncultured Rhodanobacteraceae bacterium | reverse complement strand
ACCTGCATCGGCAGGCTCATGTCGCCGATCTCGTCGAGGAACAGCGTGCCGCCCTCGGCCAGCTCGAAGCGGCCCTTGCGCGTCGCGATCGCGCCGGTGAAGGCGCCCTTCTCGTGCCCGAACAGCTCCGATTCCAAGAGCTCGCTCGGGATCGCGCCGCAGTTGATCGCCACGAACGGACCGCTCCGGCGGTTCGACGCCTCGTGGATCGTGCGCGCCGCCATTTCCTTGCCGGTACCCGATTCGCCGCGCAGCAGCACGGTCGTGTCGTGCGGCGCGACCTGACGGATCAGGCGATCAAGGGCGACCATCCGGGAAGATGCGCCGACCTGGCGCATGAGGGAAATGCCGCGACCTGACATGGGGGATTCTTCTCAAGAAGTCGTGAATCTCCCAAGGCAAGGTTGATGCCAAGGCGACGCAAACGATTTCCTAGACCTGGCCGCCAATCGAATCAGCCACTTGGCGACGGTGTTCGCGGAATACCATTTTTGCAATTGCCTCAGCGAGCGGCGGGCGGATCGCCTCGAACGACGCCGCGGCCCACCCCGCCCGCGGCGGATCGATCGCCACCGCTGCAAGCTCCAGCGGGAGCGCCGGGCATGCTTCGAGATGAATGCGAACGACGATCGGCTGGCCCGCCGGCGGCGCTTCGCGCGCCTGCCATTCGATGCCATGGGCATTGAAGCGGAGCGGGACCCCTGGCGGGACGACGAGGTCGCGTTCGAGGAGCAGCGCGAACAACTCCATGATCGCATTGAGTTTCGAATCGATGCGCTGGAGATCGACGTTGGCGGCGCCCTCGTCGGACGCACGCTCGCGGCGCTCGTCGCCCGCCGCGTCGACCGCGAGCGCGGCATGGTTGCGGCGCATGCGCCGCGCGATCAGCGCGGCCTCCTCGGCGCCGGCGCGTGCCGACCATTCGACGGGCAGCACGGCTGCGTGATGCAGCTGATCGCGGCACGCCGGCACGCTCCGATCGATCATTGCTTCGACTCCGTCGCGCGAACGACACGCGTTGCACGACTTTGTCTTCCTGTGTAAGACCTTGTCAATGTCACCAATTGCAACGTGTCGGCGATTGTGAACTAGACGGCTTTTTTTCAACGCGCGAAAGCAATGCCGAGATAGGCGCCGGCGCCGGCCTGCGCAAGCCGCGCCTGCCTCAACTGCTCGCCGGCGAAGCGACGCGCGTCCTCGACGATCGCGACGAGCGCGCGATCGCGCTCGACGATCGTCGCAAGCGTGAGCTCCGTTCCGTCGTCCGTGACGACCGGCCTATTGATTGTCGCGCGGCGCTCGGCATCGAGCGCGGATACCCGATCGAAATCGCCCGAATGTGCTGCGGCGAGCATGTCTTCGGTCAATGCCAGCACCTGGTTCCAGGTATTCATGCGGCCCCCGCGACGCGCGCCGGCGGCGAGATCTGCGCCCAGGCGTCGGCGATGACACGGAGCAGGCCTGCGACTTCGTCGAGCACCTTCGGATCGTTCTCGAGATTCGCGTGCAGCATGCGGCGCGAGACATAGTCGTAGAGCGCGCCGAGCCGCTGCGGCAGGCCGCTCGGAACGTTCATGTCGAGGCTTGCGCGGAGCGCGCCGACGATCTCGAGCGCGCGCGTGATCTGGGCGCCCTTTTCCTCGATCTCGCCGCGGCGCATGTGCGCGGCCGCGAGCGCGATGCGCGAGAGCGCGCCGTCGAACAGCATCGCGATCAGCCGATGCGGATTGGCGTCCTCGACCGCGCCCTCGGTGCGAACCTGGCGGTAGCGCGAAATCGCGTTGTAGATGTGCGCGGGTGCCATCGTCGTGTCGTCCGGTTGCGAAAGTGCTACTTCGAGCTCGAGCTCGTCGAGATGTTCGAGAGCTGCTGGGTCAGGAACGAGCTCGTCGAGTTGAGGCTGGTCAGGAGCTGGTCGAGCTTGGTGAACTGCGCCGTGTACATCCGCGTCAGCGTGTCCATGCGCGAATCGAGCTGGCTCTGCTGATCGTCGAGCGACTTGTTGCTCGCGTTGAGGCTGTCGGTGCGCCCATCGAGGATGCCGCCGGTCTGGAGATAGCCTTCGAGCATCGGCGTCATCGTCTGGCCGATGCCGCTCGCGTTGCCGAAGAGATTCCTGACCTGCTCGGGCGAGCCCGAAAGCGCCGCCGAGAGCTTGTCGGTGTCGAGGCTGAGGCTCCCGTCGACTTCGAACGTGACGCCGATGTCGGCGAGCGAGCGCACGGCGTCGCCGCTCGCGCCGAACTGCGTGCCGAGCCCGCGCGAAAGGCGGCTCGTGATGCCGAGCAGCGTCGAATCGCCGAGCAGCGCGCCGGCCTGGCCGGACCCCGAGTCGTAGCTGGTCAGCGTCTTGGTCGTGCCGACGACCTTGTTGTAGTTGTCGACGAACGACTGGACCGCCTTCCGGATCGAGTCGTTGTCGGCGGCGACGGTCAGCGTATCGGGCGTCGTGCCCGAGACGGCCGTCAGGTTGATCGTGACGCCCTGGATCGCGCCCTGCACCGCATTGCTCGCGCTGGTCACGTCGAAGCCGTCGATGCTGAGCTTCGCGTCCTCGGCGTGCGTCACCGCGGCGAGCCCGCCGGTGCCGGAGGCCGGATCGTACGAAAGCGCGGCGACGTCGCCGGTTCCGGTCACGCTGAATGCGTTCGCGGCGCCGGTCTTCGTCGACGTGAACACGATATGGTCGCCGTCCGCCGCGTGAACGACCGCTGCGGTGACGCCGGGGTTGTTGGCATCGCGGTTGATCGCGCCGGCGAGCTGCGCGAGCGAGCTCGTGCCGCTGCGCTGGCGCCGCTCTATGTTTCGACGGTCGACAGCGGCAACCTGATCGCCCATCT
>CALFNI010000242.1 GCA_937902695.1 uncultured Rhodanobacteraceae bacterium | reverse complement strand
CGGCGACATGCTGCAGCGGCTGACGAACCACGTCTATCCGTCGACGACGCACCGCGTCGTCAACCCGCCCGGCGAGCGCGCGAGGAAGCCTCGCTATTCGGTGCCGTTCTTCCTGCACCCGAATCCCGATTTCGTCATCGACGTGCTGCCGTCGTGCATCGACGCGGCGCATCCGAACCGCTATGCAGAGCCGATCACCGCGCACGACTACCTGCAGGAACGCCTGCGCGAGATCAAGCTGATCTAGGGCCGCGCGAACCGTCATGTCCTTCCGGCGCGGTCTCGCTCCCATCGTCATCGCGGCGTCGATCGCGCTGGTCTACTGGCCGGGCCTGTACGGCTTCTGGACGCGCGACGACTACATGCAGCTCGCATTCGCGCGCCTGGTCGGCTCGCCGTGGCCGCCGTTCGTTCACGATCATTATTTTCCGGTGCCGGGCTCGATTTTCCGGCCGCTCGGGTTCGCGTCGCTCTGGTTGTGGAACGCGCTGTTCGGCACCGATTATTTCCGGAATGCGTGCGGCGACCTCGTGCTGCACGTCGCGGTCGCCCTCGCGCTCTATCGCGTGATCCGCGCCGGCGCGATCGAGCGCGTGCCGGCGGCGCTCTCGACGCTGCTGTTCGCGTTGCATCCGGCGGTGCTCGGCACGGCGTTGTGGTGGTCGGCGCGCTTCGACTTGCTGGCGATGCTGTTCGGACTCGTCGCGGTGCGTGCGGCGCTCGATCATGTCGCGCGTCCGCGCACCGGGTCGCTGCTCGTCGCGCTCGCGGCCGTGCTCGCTGCGCTGCTGTCGAAGGAGACGGCGCTTGCGGCCGCTGCCGCGGTCGGACTCGTCTGGCTCCGTGGCGCGCGTCACGACCGGTCGAAGTTGCGGGCTCTCGTCGCGCTCATCGCACTCGTCGCGCTTTTCTTCGCGTGGCGCACCGCCGTGCTCGGCACGCTGACGACAGGGCTTGCGGGCGGCGCGTCGATCGTCGGCGCGTTCGGGCGTGGTTTCCTCGCATGGTCGTCCCACGTGCTCGATTACGCGACGTTCGGCGCGCGATCCGGCGTCGTGCTCGCGATCGTCGCCGCCGTTTACTTCGTCGTCGAGTTCGAGCGCCTGACGCGCGGGCGGAGCCGCGAGGCGAATACGCTCGTGCCGGCCCGCATCGACGTGCTGATCTGCGGCATCTGCCTCTTCGTGCTGCCGGCGATCCTGCAGGCGCCGATCGCTGCGATGAATGCGGCGCCGTTGGACGCCAGCGATTCGGCCGTGGAAGCCGCCATGCAGTCGAGGCTCTACTATTTCAGCTTCGGCGGGCTTGCGGCCCTCTTCGCGGCAGGCATCGGCCGCATCGGGCCCCGCGCTTCGATTCTGCGGGCGAGTCTCGTCGGTGCACTCGCGCTCTGCGTTGCCGCATTCGCGTGGGTGTCGCACGACGCGGCCACGGCATTCGCGAGGACGACCGCCGCGTCGCGTCCGGTCGCCGAAGCCGTCGCGGCTGCGGTCGACCATGCAGCGACCGATTCGCGCTGCCGTATCGTCGTACTCGGCGTCGCGCCGCCGCCGGAGTGGAGCATCTACGTCTCGATCGATTCGATCGCGAAGGCGCTCACGAAAAATATCGACCGCATCGGCCGCTGCTTCGTCGAAGCGGATTACGTCACCTATTTCAACCTCATGCGCGGCGAGGCGGATCCGGCCGACGCAATGCCCTACACGCCGCGGAGCGCCGACGCGCGACCGATTCCGTGGCTGCGCATCGGCGACATGACGACGGCCTATCTCGATCCGCCCGCGAACATCGACGCGGCGACGCTTGGAGGCATCGTGTTCCTTCGCTACGACAACGGCGCGTTCGCCGACGTGACGGGCGACGTCGCATCGGGCCGCATTCCGGTCGCGCTACGCTGACGGCTTGCCGCCGCGCTCCGTCACGCGGAAATTGCCCGAATACGCCGCGATCAGCTTCAGCGCGAACGCGTCGGGCAGGAGCTTGAACAGCGCCCTGATCATCCGGTAGCGCACGCCGACCACGCGCACGACGATGCCGCGCTCGACGGCGTCGAGTCCGTCGCACGCGACGTCGGCCGCATCGAGCCAGACCCAGTCCGGCATCCTCGACACCGAATCGCGCGAGCCGGTCACGTCGTGGAACTCCGAATACGTGAACCCTGGGCAGAGCGCGCAGACGTTGATGCCGTAGTGCCGGTTTTCGAGCGCGAGCGCCTCCGAGAAGCGGATCAGGTAGGACTTCGAAGCCGCGTAAAGCGTATGCCCCGCGGGCGCCGGCATCAGGCCCGCGAACGAGGCGACGTTGATCACGCGCCCGAATCCGCGCTCGCGCATGCCCGGAATGAAGCGATGGCAGAGCGCCGTCGGCGCCGCGATCATGACCTCGATGAACTCGGCGTGCGTCTTCCACTCGCGCGAGACGAGGCTGCCGGTGACGCCGTAACCCGCGTTGTTGACGAGCATGTCGATCGCGAGGCCGCGGCGTTGCGTCTCGGCGAGGAGGAGATCGGGCGCGTTCGGATCGGCGAGGTCGCAGGCGATGCATTCGACCGCGACGCCGTGCGCCGCGCGAAGCTCGGCTGCGAGCGCTTCGAGACGGTCGAGCCGTCGCGCCGTCAGCACGAGCGCGTGCCCGCGCGCGGCGAGCTCGCGCGCGAACGCGGCGCCGATGCCGGCGGAAGCGCCGGTGATGAGGGCGTAGTGGGCTGGCGGCATCGCGGCTCCTTTTGCCGCCAGCGTAAAGCGGGCGCTGCCGCGTGGCTAGCCGCAGCCGGGCGCGTCGAAGCCGTCCGCGAACAGGTGATCGTGCGGTCCCGCGCATTCGGAGAACTCCGACGTGTTGCCGGCGGGATCGGTGGCCGTCGCGGTGATCTCGGCGTCGTCGGGCGCGGCGAACGTGAGCGGGCCGAAGGCGGTGTTGCCGCTCGAATCGGTCGTCACGTCGGCCGTGCCGATGAACTGCTGGCCCTCGCCGTGGCCCGAGGGATCGCAGATCTCACTTGCGAAGAACTCGAGCCGGAAGGCCGTCGACGGCGTCGAGTTCAGCGTGCCAGACACAGTGACCGATCCCGCCGACGCCACCGCGCTCGTGATGACGGGATGATTCTGCAGATCGTTCGCACCGGTGTCGGCGTCGCCGTCGTCGTTCTCCGCCGGCGTGCCGCCGAGGAACGTGATGCCGAGCCCGTTGTTGGAATGAATCGAATTCCCGAGGATCGGCCAGTGGTTCGGCCCGAACGCGAACTGGACGCCCTGGCCGCAGTTGTACGCGATCGTGTTCGCGGCGCCGGGTTCCGTCCCGCCGATGATGCTGCCGTTGACGCCGGACATCTGCAGCAGGATCGCGCTGCCGGCATTCGGGACCGGCCGGGTGCCGCTCGCGTCGGTGCCGAAGCGGTTGCCCTGGATGACGACGCCGGTCGGGCCGTCGACGAGGTAGATCGCGTTCGAGAGGCCCGAGAACACGTTGCCGGCGAGCGGCGTGACGCCGCCGATCTGGATGTGCACGGGCCCGTTGTTGGTCGATAGCCCGAGCGCGCCGCCGAGCCGCGCGGTCGATGTCGCGTCCGTGCCGATGAGATTGCCCTGGATGACTGTGTCCGTGACATTGCTGCCGCCGAGCACGAACGCCGAGCCCGTCGCGTTGATCACGTTGCCCGCGCCGGGCACGTCGCCGCCGATCACGGTGTTCGACGCAGCACCGAGCGGGCCGAGGCCGATGCCGTCGCTGCCGGTGTCGGGTTCCAGCGCCGCCGTGCCGGATGCGTCGACGCCGATGTAGTTGCCCTGCACGAGATTTCCGTTGCCGCCGATCTGCACCGTGTGCGAGCCCGAGCCCGAGCCGCCGCCGATCACGTTGCGCGCGGCGGGATCGGTGCCGCCGAGGACGTTGTTCGCGCCGGCGAGCCGCACGACGGGGAAAAGCCCGCCGAGCTGCGTGGTGCCGGTGGCGTCCGTATTGAGGAAATTGCCTTCGATGACGTTGTCGTCGGCCGGGCTTTGCGGGCCGACCGTGATGTTGACGCCGGTCACGCGGTTGACGACGAGCCCGCGGATCGTCGAGCCCGGGCCGGTGACGCGCAGCAGATCGCCGTTGCCCATGAGGCTCCCGTCGATCTCGATCAGCAGCACGGCATCGTCGCCGACCGCGAGCGTGTTCGGACTCGCGCCGGGCTGCGTGTAGCCGTCGATGACGACGGCTTCGGCGATCGGCGGCATCAGGCTCGTCGGCTGGATCGTCTGCACGCCCGTGCCGGGGATCGCGAACTCGATCGTGTCGACGATCGGCAGCAGGTCGCCGCCTGCGCACTCGCCGGTCGTTGCGCCCGAAGGCACGTTCGTCGATGCCGCGGTGATCGCTTCGCGGAGCGTGCACTCGCCGTCGTCGGCGGCGGCGTCGCCGGTCGAGTTGACGGTGAGCGTCGCCGCCGACGCGGCGGTCGCTGCGAGCGCCGCCGCGATCGCGACGCCGAGCGTGAGTGAATGATGCCGGTTCATGGAGCCTCCCCAGGGTCGAACGCGGCCGTTCCTGGCCGCCGATCGACTCTCGGCGCGACGAGGCGCCGAGTCCTGACGGTTTGCGGAAGGATTTCGGAAGGATTTCTGCCGGCGCCGCGCCGTAGAATGGATGCGGGGATGGGGAGGCCGTATGGAGGCCGAAGCGGGCTTTTCGGCGCCGGCACTGGCGATTTTCAGCTTCGGGCGCGCCGAGCTCGACGAGCAGCGCCGCGAGCTGCGCGTCGACGGCCGCGCGGTGCCGCTCGAGACCAAGCCGTACGAGCTCCTGCGCGTCTTCCTGCACCATCCGGGCGAGACGCTTGCGAAGGACGAGCTGATCGAGGCGGTCTGGCCCGGCCGCGTCGTCACCGAAGGCGTGCTCGCGCAATGCGTGACGAAGCTGCGCGGCGCGCTCGGCGACGACGAGCAGCAGGTCATCCGCACGCTGCACGGCTACGGCTACCGGTTCGTCGCGTCGCTTTCGACGCGCACCGCCGCGGGCGGCGCGGCATCGCCGACGCCGCGCGCGGGCGATGCGCTGCCGGCGCGGCCGCACTGGCATCTCGTGCGCGAGCTTGGCCACGGCGGATTCGGCAGCGTCTGGCTCGTCGAGCACGAGAAGACGCGCGAGCGGCGCATCTTCAAGTTCGCCGGCGACGGCGCCGCGCTGCAGGCGCTCAAGCGCGAGATCACGCTCTACCGGCTGCTGCGCGACAGCCTCGGCGAGCGTGCGGCGATCGTGCGCATCCTCGACTGGAACGTCGACGAGCCGCCGTACTTCATCGAGGCCGAGTACATCGCGGGCGGCAACCTGATCGACTGGTGCGAATCGCAAGGCGGCATCGCGGCGATCCCGCGCGCGCGCCGCGTCGAGCTGCTCGCGCGCATCGCCGATGCGCTCGCGGCCGCGCACGCGATCCGCGTGCTGCACAAGGATCTCAAGCCCGCGAACGTGCTGATCGCGGGCGATGCCGCCGATCCCGTGGTGCGCCTCGCCGATTTCGGCAGCGGGCGCGCGCTGGAGCCCGAGCGGCTCGCCGCGCTCGGCATCACGCGGCTCGGCATGACCGAGAGCCGCTCGGACGACACGACGAGCGGCACGCTGTTCTATCTCGCGCCAGAGCTCATCGCAGGCGCAGCCGCGACGGTCGGCGCCGACATCTACGCGCTCGGCGTCATGCTCTACCAGATCGTCGTCGCGGATTTCCGCCGGCCGCTCGCGCCGGGCTGGGAGCGCGAGATCGACGACGAGCTGTTGCGCGAGGACATCTCGGCGGCGGCCGATCTCGATCCGTCGCGGCGGCTCGCCGATGCCGGCGAGCTCGCGCGGCGCCTGCGCACGCTGCCCGAGCGCGCTCGCGCACGCGCGGAGGAGCGCACCGCGGCCGCGCATGCGCAGGAAGCGCGCGAGCAGGTGGCGCGCTGGCGCACGCGACGGCGCTGGCTCGTCGCGTTGTGCGGCGTGCTTGCGCTGGCGAGCGCGGTCGCGGTGACGTTGTACCTGCGCGCCGAGCGCGAAGCCGCGACGACGCGCGCCGTCAACGCATTCCTCAACGACGATCTCCTCGCGGCGGCGAATCCGTATTCGAACCGCGAACCGGATCTTCGCGTGCGCGAGGTGCTCGATCGCGCCAGCGCGACGGTCGGCGAGCGCTTCGCGGGTCGGCCCGCGGAAGAGGCGGCCATCCGCACGACGCTCGGCCGCACGTACGCCGGCATCGGCGACCATGCGCAAACGCGGCGCCAGCTGTCGCGCGCGCTGGAGCTCGTCGCGGCAGCGGACGGCGTGAACAGCGCCGGGGCGCTGCAGCTTCGGCGTGCGCTCGCCGACAACGACGTCGAGGACACGCGCTACGACGACGCCGACACGGCATACGCCGCGCTCGCCGCCGACATCGTCGTCGCGCACGGTGCCGATTCGGATGAAGCGATGGCGCTCGAAGCGGCGCGCGCGCGCCTGGACGTGCGGCGCGGATATTTCGAGGCGGCCGCGAAGGCGATCGAAGGCGCGTTGCCGCGCTGGCGTGCGCGGTTCGGTGCGAGCTCGGATGCGGTGCTCGACGCGACCGCCGATCTCGGCCAGGCGTACCGCAACATGGCGCGCTTCGACGAGGCCGAGGCGAAAGCGCGCGAGGTCCATGACGCCGACGTCGCCCGCTTCGGCGCGACGCACTGGCGCACGTTGCAGGCGTTGCAGGAGCTCGCGCAGATCGAGCGCGCGCGCGGCCATCCCGACGAGGCCGTCGCGATCGAGCGGCAGGTGCTCGACGGACGCGAGAAGGCGTTCGGCCGCACGCACGAGGAGACGCAGAACGCGCTCAACGAGCTTGCGAGCATACTGCAGGACCAGAAGAAGTTCGCCGAGGCCGAGCCGATCTTCCGCGAGGTGCTCGCGACGCGCGAGAAGACGCTCGGCGAGCGCCACGAGCGCACGCGCAACGCGATGAACAACCTCGCGCTGGTGCTCAAACAATCGGGCAAGCTCGACGAAGCCGAGGGGCTCTATCAGCGCGCGCTCGCGATCGAGCAGACGCTGCTCGGGCCGGACGATCTCGACGTGCTGATTCTCGAGCACAACCTCGCCGGGCTCGAGCGCGATCGCGGCGCGTACGCCGCGGCCGAGGCGCTCAGCCGCGATGCGGTGGAGCGCGCGTCGCGGACGCTGCCGGCAGGGAGGCCCGAGACCGGGCTTTTCCTGACCGGGCTCGGCCGCACCGAGCAGGCGCAGAAGCATTACGAAGAGGCCGCCGCGACGTTCATGAGGGCGCGGGCGATTCTCCTCGCGGCTTACGGGCCGACGCATGCGCGCGTGACCAAGCTGGCCGAAATGCAGGCTGCGCTTTACAAGGAATGGGGCAGGCCACTGCCGGCCGATCTGCGGTGATACGACGCTGGCGAGGCTCTCGTCTGTTGTCGCTCGCGGCCCGCATCGTTATCCTTGCGCGCCTTTTCGAACCCGCGGAATCACGGTGCGCCGTCCGTTCGTCGCCGGAAACTGGAAGATGCATGGCACGCGCGCGTCGGCCGAGGCGCTGGTTGCCGCGCTCGTCGCAAGGCTGCCGGCGTCGGCCGACGTCGCCGTGCTGCCGCCGTTTCCGTATGTCGCGGCGCTGATCGGCCGGCACGGCGCCGGCCGGCTCGCGTTCGGCGCGCAGGATTCGAGCGAGCACGCGCAGGGCGCCTATACGGGCGAGGTATCGGCTGCGATGCTGAAGGACATCGGCTGCACGTACGTGCTGGCCGGGCATTCGGAGCGGCGCCAGTACCATGCCGAATCGGACGATCTCGTCGCGCGGAAGTTCGTCGCCGCGCAGGGCGCGGGCCTCGTGCCGATCCTCTGCGTCGGCGAGACGCTCGATGAACGCGACGGCGGCGCGACCGAGCGCGTGATCGCGCGCCAGCTCGACGCGGTCGTCGCACGGGCCGGCATCGGCGCCTTCGCCGGGGCTGTGGTCGCCTACGAGCCGGTCTGGGCGATCGGCACCGGCCGCACCGCGACGCCGGAGCAGGCGCAGGCCGTCCACGCGTTCATCCGTGACAAACTTGCTGGACTG
The DNA here is from genome assembly GCA_937902695.1 of uncultured Rhodanobacteraceae bacterium. GTDB lineage: Bacteria > Pseudomonadota > Gammaproteobacteria > Xanthomonadales > Rhodanobacteraceae > Dokdonella_A. The sequence continues at coordinate 1,123 of CALFNI010000242.1, read as the reverse complement.
GATGGTACAATTGCTGGCTCGCTGCGGCTCCTCTATGGCGGCAGCGTCAAGCCCTCCAACGCGGCAGAGCTCTTCGGGCAGTCCGACGTGGACGGCGGCCTCATTGGCGGTGCATCGCTGGTGGCCGAGGATTTCCTCGCGATCTGCGTTGCCGCGGAACGCCGGAACGGATGAAAGCGCCTTGCGGTCTCGGACCGCTCGACGTGCAGTAAAGAGACTCCAATGATTACGATTATCGCCAACGTGTTTTATGTGCTGGTCGCGATCGCCATGATCGTGCTGATCCTCTTGCAGCGCGGCGCAGGCGCCGCGGCGGGATCGGGCTTCGGTGGCGGCGCGTCGGCGACCGTGTTCGGTGCGCGCGGATCTGCGAACTTCCTTTCGCGCAGCACGGCGGTCCTTGCCGCTTTGTTCTTCCTGCTCAGCCTCGGCATGGGCATCTATCTCGGCCGCCAGGGTGCGGCGACGCGTCCCAGCGACGATCTCGGCGTGATGTCGGGAACGGTCGCGCCGGCCGAGAAGGCCGCTCCGGCGACGGCTCCGCCCGCCGCCGGCAGCGACGTGCCGCAGCCGACCGCGGCGCCGGCCGCCTCGGGCGACAAGCCCGCGGTGCCGACGCCGGCCGAGAAGCCGAAGGCCGATGCGGACAAGCCCGAAGCGGGCAAGCCGGCGGATGGCGGGAAGGACGGAAAGTAAGTTTGCCCAGGTGGCGGAATTGGTAGACGCACTACCTTGAGGTGGTAGCGGGGACACCCGTGAAGGTTCGAGTCCTTTCCTGGGCACCACCGATCTTTCGGATGCGGTAGCGACTTTGTCACTGCCGCGTTCGCGAAGGTCACTTACCGTCGTCGTGCCGGTCGCGTGCCGGATCGACCGCTGATGCGCTCTCCGGCGCGGAGGTGTGTGTGCTGGCCGAGTATTTCCCGGTCCTCTTGTTCATCGTGGTATCCGCCGGCGTCGGCGTCGCGTTGCTCGTCATTGGCAACCTGCTGGGTCCGAAGCGCCCGAGCTCCGAAAAGAACGCTCCCTACGAATGCGGTTTCGAGGCGTTCGAGGACGCGCGCATGAAATTCGATGTGCGCTACTACCTCATTGCAATCCTCTTCATCATCTTCGATCTCGA
>CALFNI010000241.1 GCA_937902695.1 uncultured Rhodanobacteraceae bacterium | reverse complement strand
AGCCGGTGTTCGTCGCCCAGCCGAGCCAGTGCAGGATGAAGCGCGCGACGAGGCCGAAAAGGTAGACGAGCGGCGGCATGACGGCGCACGCGACGACCGCGATCACGATCAGCGGAACGAGCGCGACCTTCGGCAGCAGCGTCAGCGCGAACAGCGCGCCTTTCCGATCGGGCACGTCCGCGCTCGCGTACGGCCAGCGCAGTGCGTTCATGCCCCACGCGAGCGCGTTGCGTGCATACGCGAACGTCAGGCCCGTGCGGCGGCCCTGCAGCAGATCGCCGATGAAGAACGCGCCGCGTGCGCCGAACCTGATGGCGGCCGAGAACAGCACGAGCACCGACATGAGCACGAAATAGAGAGCGGCCGCGGCGAGCCTCGGCAGCAGCGTCAGCACGAACAGGACGACTTTCCAGAGCGTCAGCGGACCGCGCAGCGGCCACACGAGGAGCGCGAGCGTGCTGCGCCAGGCCTTGCTCCACAGCGTTTCCTGATCGACCGGCTCGTCCTTGTACGAAAGCGGCGCGCGCCCGCGCAGCGAGGCGAGCATCGGGATCAGCGTCATCGCGACGATGAGCGAGATCAGCATCGCGAACGTGATCGTCAGCGCCTGGTCGCGGAAGAGCTGGCCCGCGACGCCCTGCACGAACACCAGCGGGAAGAACACGGCCACCGTCGTCAGCGTCGACGCGGTCACGGCCATGCCGACCTCGGCGGTGCCCTTCACGGCGGCTTCGACGATGCCGAGGCCCTTTTCGCGAAGGCGCGCGATGTTTTCGAGCACGACGATAGAATCGTCGACGACCATGCCGGTCGCGAGCGCGAGGCCGCCGAGCGACATCACGTTGAGCGACAGGTGGAGCTGCCCCATGAAGAAGAACGTCGCGATCAGCGACACGGGCAGCGAGAGCGAGATGATGAACGTGCTCCACGCGTGGCCGAGGAAGAAGAAGATGATGAGGATCGCGAGGACGCCGCCGAGCAGCGCGTCGAACCGGACTTCGCTCAGCGCGTGCTCGATGAAGACCGACTGATCCTCGATCGTCGTCAGCCTGGCGCCTCTGGGCAGGGAATCCTTGAGGCGCTCGGTCGTTGCATTGACGGCTTTGGCGACGCTGACGGTGTTCGCGTCGCCTTCCTTGTAGACCGCGAGCTCGATCGCCTCGCGGCCGTCGATGCGCACGATGCCTTCGCGTTCCTTGAAGCCCTGCGTGACGGTCGCGATGTCCTTGAGCTTCACCGGCACGTTGCCATCGACCTTGATCAAGAGCTCGCGCATCTCGTCGAGCGTCTTGAACTGGTTGATCGTGCGTACGAGGAAGCGCTGGCTGCCTTCGTCGATGCGGCCGCCGGACGCGTTGACGTTTTCGTTCTTGAGCCGCGTGATGACGTCGTTGATGTCGATGCCGAGCCGCGCGAGCTGCTGCTGGTCGATCGCGACGTCGATCTCGTCCTCGAGGCCGCCGCCGACCTTGACCGCGGCGACGCCGCTGACGGGCTCGATGCGCTTCTTGAGGTCGTCGTCGGCGAAGCGGCGCAGCTGCTTCAGCTCGATCTCGCTGACGGCCGTCGGCGTGCATGCGGCTTTCGCCGCCGCCGTCGGCGCGATGCCGTTGTCCGGCGTCGCCTCCTTGTCGGCGCAGCCGTCGGTGGTGAGCCCGAGCCTCAGGATCGGATCGGTCGACGGATTGAAGCGCAGCAGCAGCGGCTTCTTCGCTTCGAGCGGCAGCTGCAGCGTGTCGAGCTTGTCGCGCACCTCGAGGCTCGCCATGTCCATGTCGGTGCCCCACGCGAACTCGAGCACCACGTCCGACTGGCCCGTGCGCGAGACGGAATGCACCTTGCGCACGTTCTTGACGACGCCGACGGCTTCTTCGACCGGCTGGCTGATCAGGTTCTCGATCTCGAGCGGCGCTGCGCCTTCGTATTCGGTGCGGACCGTGAGCGTCGGATACGACAGATCGGGCAGCAGGTTGACCTTGAGTCCCGAGAGGCCGATCAGGCCGAACAGGACCATCGTCAACGTCAGCATGCCGACGGTGACGCGCCGGCGCGTGGCCAGCTCGGGAAGGCTCACGTGCCGGACTCCTGCGCCTTGGCAACGGCGGTGACCTGCGCCTGCGGCTGCGGCGGCGTGATCACGGTGACTTCGGTGCCGTCGCGCACGGCGTTGCGGCCGATCGTGATGACGCGCTCGCCGTCCTTGAGGCCATCGCGCACCTCGATGCGGTCGCTCTCGGAATAGCCGGTCTTGACGACGCGGCGCTTGGCGATGAAGAGCGGCACGTCGGGCTTCTTCTCCGCTGCAACCGCCTCGCCCGCCTTGGCCTTCGGCTTGGCATCCTTGGACTTGTCGTCGGCCTTCTTCGGCGGCGCGGGCTCGACGACGAACACGGCGCTCTCGCCGTCTTCCTCGACGAGCGCCGAGCGCGGCACGACGAGCGCGTCATGGCGCTGGTCGTAGACGACTTCGATGCGGCCGAACATGCCCGGTTTCAGCGTCTTCGTCGCATCGCGGAACTCGCAGGTCGCACGGAACGTGCCGCTGGTCGCGTCGACGACCGGCGCGATGCGCGCGACCGTGCCGTTGAAGTCGGCATCCGGAAGCGCATCGACGCGCAGGTGCACCGGCTGGCCCGGCTTGAGCGTGCCGAGGTCGCGCTCGGGCACGTTCAACACGGCCTGCAGCGGCTCCATGTCGACGATCTGGAACAGCGCCTGGTTGACCGTGACGAGATTGCCGACCTTGACCGAACGCTTGGCGATGACGCCGGAGATCGGCGCGAGAATGCGCGTGTACGAAAGATCGATCTTCGCGCCCTCGACGACCGCACGCTGCGTTTCGAGATCGAACTTGTCGCGATCGAAGTCGGCACGCGGGATCAGGTTCTTCGCGATGCCCTTCTCCGATTTGTCGAACGCGGCCTGCGCCTTCTTCAGCGTCGCCTCGGCCTGCACCAGCTTGTTTCGCACGTCGTCGTCGTCGAGCTGGCCTAGGAGCTGGCCCTTCTCGACGTGCATGCCCTCCTCGACCATGAGCTTCAGGATGATGCCGCTGGCCTTCGCGACGACCTGCGCGTCGCCCACGGCCTCGAGCGTTGCGGTGCCCGAGTAATTGGCGGTGACAGGCTGGTGCGATG
>CALFNI010000240.1 GCA_937902695.1 uncultured Rhodanobacteraceae bacterium | reverse complement strand
CGAGCGCGGTCGTGCCCTTGTAGCCGACGAAGACACCGGCACCGTTCAACGCCTTGTTGCCCGATACCGTTGACGACTTGATCTCGACGTCGCCGTTGACCGCATAGACGCCGCCGCCGAATCCCGAGCCTTCCGCGAAGTTGTCGCTTACCGTGCTCGACTCTGCAAGAAAGTAGCCGTTGCTGAAGATGCCGCCGCCGGACGTGAACCCGAGCACGGCGTTTGCCGCATTCTCCGACACCGTGCTCGAATGGAGCTCCACGCCGAGCTTCGCGTAGATCGCGCCGCCTTGTGCGTTGAGGCCGGTATCGGCCTGCATGTAGCAATTCTTCACGACGGCGTGATCGAGCGCGACAGTGCCGTCGGAATCGATGCAGCCTCCGTTCGGATCGAGGCTGTTGTTCGTCGACGCGCCGCTGATCGTCATGCCGGAAATCGAGAGCGTGCCGGTTCCGTGATGACGGAACACGCGATTGTAGAAACCCGAGGTCTGGCCGCCATCGATCGTGAACGCGTCCGCGCCCGGCCCGACCAGCTGCAGCTTGTCGACGAGAATCGGTATTTCGCCGGAATCGAGCGTGATGAGGCTGCAGCCGGCCGGCATCGCGACGGTGTCGCCGTCCATCGCGCTCGTGATTGCCTGCCGGAGGCTCGCGTCGTCGCAGCTGAAGACCTGGCGCGTGACCGGACCTCGTGGATTCGACGTCGCGTGGCCGGGGATCGGACTCGCGGCGGACGCCGCGCCAACGCCGAGCGCGATTGCAAGGCATCCGGCAAGCCGGCTCACGCGTGGGGCTGCGGGATGGGAATGGACGTTCATGGAGGCTCCTCGAGCGTGCGCCGCGTCGTGCGACGGCATCGTTCCCCGCGAATACGGGATCGCTCCGGAAAGCGGACATCACGATCGCCGGATGGCCGGTTGCGCGGCCGTTTTCCGTAAAGGGCAGCTCAGCGCCGCGCAGCCCGCGCGGACGATCGCCGAGGAGGCCCCATGCACTGGTATCTCGAAGTCCTGCGGAAATACACGCTGTTCACCGGCCGCTCGCGGCGCAGCGAGTACTGGTATTTCGTCCTGTTCAACCTGATCGTGGCCGTCGTGCTCGCGATCGTCGATTCGGCGCTTCGCAAAATCGTCGGGTTCGGCATGTTCGGGATGCTGTACAGCCTGGCCGTACTGGTTCCCGGCATCGCGGTCTCGATTCGTCGCCTCCACGACACCGACCGGAGCGGCTGGTGGCTGTTGCTCGCGCTGGTGCCGCTCGTCGGCCTCGTGCTGATCGTGTTTCTCGCCGAGGACAGCAACGCCGGCACGAACCGGTACGGCCAGAATCCGAAATTGGTGATTGCCTGACGCCAGCCTGCCCTCACCCCAGCCCTCTCCCGCGAAGCGGGAGAGGGGGGACGTGCGGCGGAATTTAGGCCGTGTCAATCGAGCGTCTTGCGAAAGCGCATCGCCGCCGCGCCCATGACGACGACGACGAACGCCGTGAGCGCGGCCACTTCGCCCCACATCTCGCCGATCCCTGCCTCGCGCAGCATGATGCCGCGGATCAGGCGCAGGAAATGCGTCAGCGGAAAAATCTCGGCGAGCCACTGCGCCGGCTTCGGCATGCCGTCGAACGGGAACATGAAGCCGGACAGCAGGATCTGCGGCAGGAACGTGAAGAACGCCATCTGCATCGACTGGAACTGCGTCTTGGCGAGCGTCGAGATCAGCACGCCGAGCGCGAGCGTCGCGCTTATATAGGCCAGCGAGGCGAGGTAGACGCCGGTCAGCGAGCCGCGCACCGGCACGTCGAAAACGGCGAGGCCGAGGATCAGGATCAGCGTCACCTGCACCAGTCCGATCACGATGTACGGCAACACCTTGCCGATCGTGAGCTCGAGCGACGACAGCGGCGTCGCGATCAGCATTTCCATGTTGCCGCGCTCGCGCTCGCGCACGATCGCCATCGCCGTGAAGATGACCATCGTCATCGTCAGGATCACGCCGATCAGGCCCGGCACGGTATTGACCGGCGCGCGCCGTTCCGGATTGTAGAAGTTGACGATCTCGACGTTCCGCACCGGATCCGCGCCGGGGCGGTTCGCGGCGCTGCCGTAGTCGAGCGTGCCGACCGGAAAGGCGCCGAGCTGGCGCGCAGCCGCCTGCACCGACTGGTCGGAACCGTCGACGACGACCTGCCACGCGGGACGGTCGGGTCGCGCGAGCCGCGTCTCGAAATCGGGCGGGATCACGACGGCGGCGCTGATTTCGCCGCGGCGCATGAGGTCCTCGATCTGCTGCGGCGCCACGACGACCCGCTTGAAGTCGAGCACCTGCGAGGACGAAAGCTCGGCGATCAGCTCGCGCGAATGCGCGGTGTTCGCCTGATCGAGCAACGCGGCCGGCAGATGGCGGATGTCGAGGTTGATCGCGAAGCCGAACAGCAGGAGCTGCAGCGTCGGAATGCCGACGATCATCGCGAACGTCAGCCGGTCGCGGCGCAGCTGCACCAGCTCCTTGCGCACGACGGCGAGAAGACGGCCGAGCTTCATGCGGCCCTCTCCGTCGGCGACTGCATCTTCCGCGTCGAGGCGACGAACACGTCCTCGAGGTTCGGCGCGACGGGCTCGATGCGCGCGTTCGGATCCGTCGCGTGCACGCGCTCGCGCAGCCAGTCGCCCGCATCGTTGCGAAGGTCGGTCAGCACGCGAAGGTCCTCGCCGATCTGCGCGACGCCGATCACATGCGTTTCCTTCGCAAGCGCCTGCTGCATGCGGCGCGGCTCGCCGCAAGTGACGCGCAGCGTCGTGCCCGGCAGGTTCTTCATCAGATCGTGCGGCGTGCTGTCGGCGACGAGCCGGCCGCGATCGAGGATCGCAAGACGATGGCAGCGCTCGGCTTCGTCCATGTAATGCGTCGAAACGAGCAGCGTCGTGCCGCCTTCGGACAGATCGAAGAGGGCATCCCAGAACTCGCGGCGCGACTGCGGATCGACGGCGCTGGTGGGCTCGTCGAGCAGCAGCAATTCAGGTTCGTGCAGTACGGCGCCGGCCAGCGCGAGGCGCTGCTTCTGCCCGCCGGACATCGTGCCGGCGAGCTGGTTGCGCAGATCGCTCAGCCGATAGCGCTGATACATCTCGTCGAGCCGCTG
>CALFNI010000239.1 GCA_937902695.1 uncultured Rhodanobacteraceae bacterium | reverse complement strand
ATCCCGCGCCTTCGCGCGGGCCACGTCGGCGCGCAGTTCTGGTCGGTATGGATTCCGGTTGCGACGACCGGGCCGGCGGCCGTGCAGACGACCGTCGAGCAGATCGATCTCGTCAAGGCAATGGCCGCGCGCTGGCCGCGCGATTTCGCGATGGCGTACTCGGTCGCCGACATCCGCAAGGCGGAACGCGACGGCAAGGTCGCCTCGCTGATCGGCGTCGAAGGCGGCCACCAGATCGACGATTCGCTGGCGGTGCTGCGCGAGTACTACGACCTCGGCGCGCGCTACATGACGCTGACCCATGCGACCAACACCGCATGGGCCGATTCGGCGACCGACGCGCCCGCGCACCAGGGCCTCACGCCGTTCGGCAAGGCCATCGTGCGCGAGATGAACCGCATCGGCATGCTCGTCGATCTGAGCCACGTGTCGGAAGCGACGATGCGAGGGGCGCTCGACGTCGCGCGCGCACCGGTCATCTTCTCGCATTCGTCGGCGCGCGCGCTGGTCGACCATCCGCGCGACGTGCCCGACGACGTGCTGCGTCTCGTCGCGAAGAACGGCGGCGTCGTCATGGTCAACTTCGCGCCGGGGTACGTCTCCGAAGCGCGCCGCCGCTGGGATGCGGATTTCGCCGCCGAGAAGGCGCGCCTCGACAGTCCGCCGTTCGGTGGGCTCTACATCGGCGATCCCGCGCGCGCGAAGACCGAGCTCGCGGCGTGGAAGAGCGCGCATCCGGCGCCGCTCGTCGGCGTCAACGATGTCGCCGACCACGTGCAGCACATCCGCGACGTCGCCGGCGTCGACCATGTCGGCATCGGCTCGGATTTCGACGGCATCCCCGAAGCGCCGACGGGCCTCGACGGCGTCGACAGATATCCTGCGCTCTTCGCCGAGCTCGCGCGCCGCGGCTGGAGCGATGCCGATCTCGGCAAGCTCGCCGGCGCGAACCTGCTCCGCGCGATGGAAGGCGCCGAAAAGGTCGCCGCGCACCTCCGCGCGACTGAGCTTCCGGCGCAGGTTACGATCGAGGCCCTCGACGGGCCGCCGAAGCCCGCCGCACATTGAGACCAGGAACCGCGATGTCCCGACAGATCATCCGCACCGACAAGGCGCCGAAGGCGATCGGCCCGTATTCGCAGGCCGTCCGCGCCGGCGACACGGTCTATCTCTCCGGCCAGATCCCGCTCGATCCCGCGACCGGCGAGCTCGTGGCCGGCGACATCACCGTGCAGACGCAGCGCGTGTTCGAGAATCTCCGCGCCGTTTGCGAAGCGGCCGGCGGCTCGTTGTCGAAGCTCGTGCGCGTCGGCATCTACCTGACCGATCTCGGCAACTTCGCCGCCGTCAACGCCGTCATGGCCGAGTTCTGCAAGGAGCCGTATCCCGCGCGCTCGACGGTCGAAGTGTCCGGATTGCCGCGCGGCGCCGAAGTCGAGATCGACGCGGTGCTCGTGCTCGATTGAGCGTTCGCGACGGCGCATCGCGCCGGCCGGGCTGCGCACGATGCCGCAACCGATACGCCGAATCGTGACACCCGCCGTCGAGGATCCCGGCGCGCTGCCGGTCGGCACGCTGCCGGGCGTCGGCCCCGCGCTTGCCGAGACCTTGAAAAAGCTCGGCCTCGAGCGCGTGCACGATCTGTGGTTCCACCTGCCGCTGCGCTATGAGGATCGCACGCAGGTGACGCCGATCCGCGACGTGCGCATCGGCGAAAGCGCGCAGGTCATCGGCACCGTCGAAGCGGTCGAGCGCGGCTTCCGCTACCGGCCGCAGCTTCGCGTCGCGATCGGCGACGAATCGCGTGCGACGCTGATCCTGCGATTCTTCCACTTCAATCGGAGCCAGGCCGATCAGCTCGCGCCGGGCGTGCGCCTCGTCTGCTACGGCGACGTGCGCAACGGCACGCACGGGCCGGAGATGGTGCATCCGCAGTACACGCGGCTCGCCGCCGATGCGACCGCTGCGATCGACGATCGCCTCACGCCGGTTTATCCGACGACCGAAGGCCTCGGCCAGAAGCGCCTCGCCGGCGTGATCGCGCGCGCGCTCGAGCGGCTGCCGGACGATGCCAGGCTCGAGCTCATTCCGCCCGCGCTGCGCGAACCCTTGAACCTCGGCTCGCTGCGCGAAGCGCTGCTGACCGTGCATCGGCCGCCGGCCGGCAGCGACGTCGGCGCGTTCGTGTCGCGCGCGCATCCGGCACAGCAGCGGCTCGCATTCGAGGAACTGCTGACGCACAACCTCAGCCTGAAGCGCCTGCGCGAGCAGCTGCGCCGGCATCGCGCGTTGCCGCTCAAGGGCGGCGGCGCGTTGCGCAAGGCGTTCCGCGAAAGACTGCCGTTCGCGCTGACCCGGGCCCAGCAGCGCGTCGTGAAGGACGTCGAGAACGACATCGCGAAAACGACACCGATGCTGCGGCTCGTGCAGGGCGACGTCGGCTCGGGCAAGACCGTAGTCGCGGCGCTCGCGGCGCTCGCGGCGGGCGCGGCGGGCCGGCAGGTCGCGCTGATTTCGCCGACCCAAATCCTCGCCGCGCAGCACTGGCGTACGTTCACGGCGTGGCTCCCGCCCCTCGGCATCCAGCCGGTGTGGCT